>JBAXLV010000227.1:0-4849 GCA_037134635.1 Alcaligenaceae bacterium | reverse complement strand
GTCCAGGGAATATTGCCTTTGAGCACAAACTGCTCAATGCCGGTCATTAAGGTACCGACGGTGCGGCCTTTTTTGAACCACTGCTTGAAGTTACGCGCTTTGTTGAGTTCGGTGTGTAACCATGAGGCTTCAAACGCTGCCGGATACGCAGGCAACTCATCTGCACTGCGCTCGGCAACCAAGGCGTCAAAGGCCGCGTCAGCCGCCATCATGCCCGACTTGATCGCGGCATGACTGCCTTTGATGCGCGAGGCATTCAAGAAACCTGCCTCACAGCCGACTAGGGCACCACCAGGGAAGACCAATTTGGGTAGAGATAGCAAACCACCCGCGGTAATGGCGCGCGCGCCATACGCAATACGCTTGGCACCTTCAAAGGTGCCGCGAATAGACGGGTGCGTTTTGTAACGCTGAAATTCTTCGAACGGCGAAATCCACGGATTCGCGTAATCAAGGCCAACCACCATACCCACGGCAACCAGGTTGTCGTTCAGGTGATACAGAAACGAGCCGCCATAGGTATCCGAGTCAAGCGGCCAACCTGCCGTGTGCACCACTACGCCTGGGCGTGATTTTGAGGGATCGACTTCCCAGAGTTCTTTAATGCCAATGCCATAGCTTTGCGGATCACGGCCCTGATCAAGTTTGAATTTGCTGATGAGCTCTCGACCCAACTGACCGCGTGCGCCTTCAGCAAAAATCGTATATTTCGCTAAAAGCTCCATGCCTTGCTGATACTGATCGGTGGGTTGACCGTCGCGCCCAACACCCATATCGCCTGTGGCGACGCCGCGCACGGCACCTTGATCGTTATAGAGCACTTCGGCCGCAGCAAAGCCCGGAAAGATCTCAACACCCAGCGCCTCGGCTTGTTCGCCAAGCCAGCGGGCAACTTTGCCCAAGCTCACGATATAGTTGCCGTGATTTTGAAAGCACTCGGGCAACAGCCACTCAGGTGTTTTGCGTGCGCCCGTTTCGCTCAGAAACAAAAACTCGTCTTCTTTAACGGGCGTATCAAGCGGGGCGCCCATGGCCTTCCAGTCTGGCAACAGTTCGGTCAGTGCTTGTGGGTCCATGACGGCGCCTGACAAAATATGTGCGCCGATTTCACTGCCTTTTTCAAGCACACACACTGAAATCTCATGCTGACGCTCAGCCGCGAGCTGCTTGAGACGGATTGCCGTTGCAAGGCCACCTGGGCCGCCACCGACCACAACAACGTCGTATTCCATCGATTCGCGTGCTGACATGAGAGTCTCCCTGCTTCAAAGGTATGATGTTTATTTGCTGCAGCGATTGTATTGCACAGGGGCACAGGCTGTCGTCCCGCGGGCCTTGCAAACTCGTGAACTGCCTCTTTTGCGTGGCGCGGCATGATTTTTTGGAGAAGTGTGTGGCCAGTTCTGAACCCCGAACCCTGACGGTTGGCGATATTTACGATTTAGATATCCCGATGCGTTGGTCTGACGCCGATGCGTTGGCGCATCTAAACAACTGCAATTATTTCCGCTATATGGAAGAAGGGCGGTTGAAGATGTTCTACGAGGGTGAGGCCCCGCAATCCACGCGCTATGGGCCGGTGGTGGTGCACTGTGCCTGCGATTTTAAAAAATCGATCACCTATCCTGCGACGGTGCGTGTCAGCCACCGCGTCGTGAGCATCGGTCGTTCAAGCCTCGAGCAGGCGGTCGATATTTCAGTGGTCTACCCCGACCGACTTGAATTGTGCGCGCAAGGTAAGTCTGTGATGGTCTGGATGGATTTTGAACTCAATAAATCACACCCCTGGCCTGCCGAGGTGCTTCAGGCTTTGGCAAAGCCTATAAATCGTCGATAATCTGGTCAACGTGCATACTTAGGAGTCGGTTCAATGAATAAGCTCTATCCCAGTGCCACCGCGGCACTGAAAGATATCCTTAAAGATGGGCAAACCATCGGTGTCGGCGGTTTCGGCCTGTGTGGTATCCCTGAGGCGCTGATCGCTGCGGTGCGCGATCTTGGCGTGCAAAATTTAACTTGTATCAGCAACAACGCGGGCGTTGATGGCTTTGGCCTGGGCATGCTGCTGCAAACTCGCCAAGTTAAAAAAATGATCGCCTCGTATGTTGGTGAAAACAAAGAGTTTGAACGCCAGTTTCTGGCGGGTGAGCTCGAACTTGAATTCACGCCCCAAGGGACTCTGGCTGAACGCCTGCGTGCCGGTGGCGCGGGTATCCCCGCCTTTTTTACCCGCACTGGAGTCGGTACGGTGGTGGCCGATGGTAAAGAGATTCGCGAGTTTGACGGCGAAAAATACGTGATGGAACGTTCGCTCGTACCCGAGATTTCTCTGGTCAAGGCCTACATCGCTGATCGCAGTGGTAATTTGATTTTTCACAAAACCGCACGCAACTTCAATCCTCCTGTTGCGATGGCGGGTAAGTTGACCGTGGTTGAAGTCGAAAAGGTGGTTGAGCTGGGTGAACTCGATCCCGATCAAATTCATCTGCCCGGAATTTATGTGCATCGCATTGTCATCAATGCGACCCCTGAAAAACGCATCGAACAACGTACTGTTCGCGCGGCGAGCTAAGGAGCAATCAACATGGCATGGACTCGTGACGAAATGGCCGCACGCGCGGCACGCGAATTAAAAGATGGTTTTTATGTCAATCTGGGTATCGGTTTACCGACCTTGGTCGCCAATCATGTACCTAAAGGCATTGAGGTTTGGTTGCAGTCAGAAAACGGTTTGCTGGGTATCGGGCCTTTTCCGCTTGAAAGCGAAGTCGACGCTGACATGATTAATGCGGGCAAACAAACAGTCACGACCATTCCTGGTTCGTCGATTTTTTCGTCAGCAGATTCGTTTGCGATGATTCGTGGCGGCAAAATTAATCTGGCGATTTTGGGTGCGATGCAGGTCTCTGAGACCGGTGACCTTGCGAACTGGATGATCCCTGGCAAGATGGTCAAGGGGATGGGCGGCGCCATGGATTTGGTCGCGGGCGTTGGGCGTGTCATTGTTCTGATGGAGCACGTTGCGCGCAAAAAAGACGGCTCGATCGACATGAAGCTTTTGCCTAAGTGCACGCTGCCGTTGACCGGGGTAGGCGTGATCGACATGGTAATTACTGATCTCGGCGTACTCGAAGTCACACCCACAGGTTTGAAATTACTTGAGTTGGCACCAGGGGTGACGGCCGCTGAAATTCAAGAGCACACAGCAGCAAAACTCGACGTGTCGGCGGTTGCGTAATATACAAGGGTTCAGGCATGGATTTTCTCACTGGCTTGTTAGATCTATTACTGCACATCGATAAAACGATGCTGCAGTTCATCGAGGCGCATGGGGTCTGGATTTATGCACTGCTGGTGGCGATTATTTTTGCCGAGACGGGTTTAGTGTTCATGCCTTTTTTACCAGGCGATTCATTGCTGTTTGTGGCGGGTGCAGTGTGCGCGATGGGCAAGATGGATATCTATTTATTGATGGCAATTTTGACGACAGCAGCGATCGTAGGCGACGCAGTGAATTATTCGATCGGCCGCTGGTTTGGTGCGGCGTTAATTTCGCGCACGAGTCTGGTTAACGCCAAACACATGGCCTATACCCAAGGTTTTTATGATCGTTACGGCGGCCAAACAATCATCATCGCGCGCTTTATTCCGTTAGCGCGCACGATGGCGCCTTTTGTTGCGGGCTTTGCCCGGTTTGATCCTAAGCGTTTCGTTTTGTATAACGTGACCGGCGGACTGTTGTGGGTGGTGTCGTTGACGGTTGCTGGGTATTGGTTTGGCAATCTACCGTTTGTGCGCAATAACCTGACGGTGGTGATTCTGTTTATTATTTTCTTGTCGATTTTGCCTGGCATCATTGCAGTACTGAAAGCCAAGTTCGCTCGCCCCTCTAAATGACGTCGACGATGTTGAACGCTGGTACGTTTGATGCCCTAGCGGCATTGCGTGCGGCCATGCAGGCTGCTCGCGTGCAGGCTTGCCTGGTGCCTTCAGCTGACCCCCACTTGTCTGAGTATTTGCCTGACTACTGGCAGGTGCGCCCTTGGTTGACTGGTTTTAGCGGTTCGGTGGGTACGGTTGTGGTCACGCACGATTTTGCTGGCCTTTGGGTGGATAGCCGTTACTGGGTGCAAGCCGAGGCCGAACTCGTCGGTACAGGAATCATTCTGATGAAAATTGGTGTGGCGAGCGACCCTGCCCACGCCCACTGGCTAGCGGCACAACTTGCTGAGGGTGCGACGGTGGCGGTGGATGGCCGTGCGTTGGGTTTGGCCGCGCGCGACGCGCTACTCGAGTTGTTGACGCCTCGCGGCATCGCGCTAAAACTGGATCTTGATTTGCCCGGACAGTGCTGGCCCGAACGCCCTGCGCTGCCCACGGCCGCGGTGCGTGATTTACCGCTAGAGATTGCGGGGACCTCGCGACAAGACAAGCTCGCGCGCGTGCGCGAGGCTATGCTTGAGAAGGGCGCCCAGTGGCATTTGCTCTCGACCCTTGATGATATTGCCTGGCTCTTGAACTTACGCGGCAGCGATGTGTCGTTTAATCCGGTATTCATGGCGCATGTCTTGATCGGCCTCAATGATGCGCGGTTGTTTGTGCTGCCTGGCAAGGTGGACGTTGCCTTGGCAAACAGCCTTGCCCTTGCGGATATTGAGGTGCGGCCCTATGACTCCGTGGCACAGGTTTTGGCTGAACTGTCCGAAACAGACGTTTTGTTGTTTGATCCCGCGCGTACGACGTGTGCCCTAATTGATCGTTTGCGCACGCGCACAGTGCGTGCAATGAACCCTAGCACCTTCTTTAAGTCTCAAAAAACAGAATTCGAACTGAATCACGTGCGCCGCGT
>JBAXLV010000226.1:0-4851 GCA_037134635.1 Alcaligenaceae bacterium | reverse complement strand
TGACGCCCGACACGCGCAAGATGACGAGTTCGTTACGTTGCGCAAGACCCGCAAGCGCCAAGATCGCGCCGATTAGCAGGCCAATCGGCAGCAGGTCATAGAGTCGAGTCGGAACCGAAAGCGCCTGTAGGTAAAACAAGGCGGTTAATGGAAATTTTTCGCCCACCGTGTCCAGTTCGTCGACCAGCGTAAAAAACATGAACAAACCCAGCAGTGCAAGCAGCACGACAGAGGTCGAGCGATAAATTTCGCGGGCGAGATAACGACGGGCGGTACGCATGGACCTTAGTGTAATCGCCAGCGTGGGGGCATGCGCGTTGGTTGAGGTATTTTTTTAGTGCGAGGCGTCAAGCTCTGCTCGGATCACGCGCAAGACAGTGTCTGTTTCTGGGCGTACGCCATGCCAGATGTAAAAACTTTCAGCGGCCTGTTCAACCAGCATGCCAAGCCCATCATGCGTGTGTTGGGCCCCATCGGCGTGGGCTTGCCGCATAAAGGCCGTGGGCTGGGCTGCGTACATCAGATCGTAAGCGCAGCTACCGGCTGCGTAGAGCCCAGAGGGCACCTCCGGCGCCGCCTCGCTTAAGCTGCTCGCGCTGGCATTTAAGACGAGATCCCAGCCTTGCACGTGGGCAGCTTGTGCCAGGCCACCAGCGGACAAGCGTTTCGCTTTAAGCGCCTGCATATCTGGCCAGGCGGTCACCAGCGCATGCGCGCGTTCGGCTGTGCGATTGACGATGTGCAATTGCGCGCAGCCTGTTTCAAGCAAAGGACCGATCACACCGCGTGCCGCGCCGCCCGCGCCGATCAGCAAGATTCGTGTGTCTTTTAAGGTTAGACCCAAGCGTTGTAAATCTCTGACAAGCCCGATGCCGTCTGTATTGCAACCCTGGAGTGTGCCGTTTTGCATCCAGAGTGTATTGACCGCCTGCGCGAGTTGCGCCCGAACGCTTAGATTGGCGCGTGCAAGTTGCCAAGCCTCGAGCTTAAAAGGTACGGTGACATTTAAACCCTTGCCGCCTTGCTTAAAGAAAGTTCGAACCGTAGGTTCAAATTGGTCTAGTGCGGCATGCAGCCGACTGTACTGAATGGGAAGTTTGGTTTGCAAGGCGAACTGCTGATGAATGCCCGGCGAACGACTATGCGCGACCGGATTGCCGATGACTGCACAGGAAATATGTCTGATTGACGAATCAGAGGTGGGCGTGATGTCAGTCATGGTTGTTCAGCCTTTAGGGCGCCGTCGACAAAGTGCCACGTGCGCGTGAGCACAATCTGATCGATTTGTTCGGCCATTTCTCTTGGAAACGGGGGAAACGGCGAAGCAAGCTGCGCGATACGCTTGACCGCTTGATTGAGCAAGGGTTGATCTGAGGGGCGATCTATATTGACGTCTATGACGACGCCATCAGAACGTATGGTAAGGCTAGCCTGCACCGAGCCATATGCCTTGCCTTCGGAGCCCGTCGGGTATTGCTGCGTGCCGATCTGCTCGATTCGTTGACGCCAGTGATCGACGTATTCGACGAAGCGTGCCTTGTGTGCCGAGGGAGCGTCAAAGTATTTGCGGGGAAGCTGGTTGTATTGTTGCACTTGCTCAGAGAGGGCGGCCAAGGTGTTATTCATGAGAATCTGTTCTTGATCGCGCTCGTCGTGTCCCGGCAGTTGAGCGTCATTTAAAAATTCCTCGAGAGGGCGCCCTTCGGCCACAAGTTGCTGAGACTTTAGTTGTGTCAATAATTGTTGTTGTTCGGTTTCAAGTTGTAGGCGCTGTTTGACGAGTCGTTCTAGCACGATTGACTCGGGGACCTGGCCGATATAAGGCAGATCGCTTGACGCGACGCCGTTGGTGGCCTGGCCCCCACCGTCGCTATTTACCTGGGCAAGCACTTGAGCCCGAACCGGGGCGCTTTCAGTCGCAGCATTCATCATGACGATTTCAAGCGCTGCGACGGGTGGGCGAACGGGCGCAGCAATTTGTCGTTGCCAGGCGAGTATCGCAAGATGCACGACGATCGATAATAAAATCCCCCAGCGCAAAAAATGTGTCGACCCAACACTTGACCCGGCGCGCTGACTGAGCGCGGTCGAGTCGTACAAAGTGGGTTGCATCGTCAACACAAGTTTTAGCCAGACGAGGGTGGGGTTTCAATGGTTGTATTAGAACCGTCAGCCGAAAGCATTGCAACGGTGTCAGCGAGGGCAGGTGTTGCGCCGTTGGTTAGGTCAGCTGCAAGTACGCTACTGTCGGTCACGTCAGGGGCTTCGGGCTCATCGGCTACGTCAGACGCCTCGACGACCGCATCGATCGTGCTGACGTAACGAAGGTCGAGTTCAAGGGCGAGCTCGTCCGTACCGGTGATATGTAATTCAATTTGTTGACCACGAGCCAGTTGCGGAAGACCCGGTACTCGACTTACCAAGGGTGCGTTATTGAGTCGAATCAAGTCGTCTTTCAAAACAGTCGCGGTGCAGGTTGTGATTTGCTGTTGCTGCAGCCAACGCAAGCACCAATAACGTTCCATGTTGTTTTGAAATTCATTCCAGGCGATGTATTGCGCTTCAAAGCCGCCGATAATGGCAAACAGGTCGGCATCGCGGGGTTTAAAGGGCGCAACCAAAGGTGCCGAGACCCCGTGCTCAATCGCGGCAATCAGTTGCCATTGGTTGACAAGATCAACATAGCGGCGCAAGGGTGAGGTGCACCAGGCATACTGTGGGACCCCAATGGCTTCATGCGGTAAGGCTTGAGTACTCATACGTACGCGGCCGGTTTGTTGCGAACGGTAGATTCCCGGCAACCCGCAAGAGGCGAGCAGGCCACCCCAAGTGCTGTTCGCTAAAATCATGTACTCAGCAACGAGGCGATCGAGCGGTGCATTACGCTTGCGTGGCAAAATTCTGACGGGTGTGGCAGGATCATTTGGATCGCCGTCAACATAAAAACTATATTCAATACGGTTGTTATTTTCTGGTTTGCCACGAACTTCGTCACGTTGTTTGGCCAACTGCAACGCGAATTGCCAAAGGGGGCGAATCCAATCGTTATAGGGCAACACTTGCGTCGTGTCGGCAAGCGCCTCTTCGGTGAACGCTTCGTCAAGCTGGTTGTGACGCAGGTTCTCACGCACGACCACGCGCTCAAGCCGACTTTCATGGCTGATGATTTCGCCGGTCAGTGGATTTGCAGTGACATACAGCGATAAGGCGGGTACCGCACGACCTGCATCCAGCGAGAACGCTTCGATGACTTGATCGGGTTGCATAGGAATTTTTTCGCCAGGCATATAAACGGTTGACATACGCGCACGTGCCAAATCATCTAACGCGCTCCCTCGCGTGACGGCCAGGCCAGGCGCCGCAATATGAATACCTACGCGAAGATCGCCATTGGGCAAAGTGCTAACAGAGAGCGCATCATCAATTTCGGTGGTGGTGACGTCATCGACTGAGAAGGCATCGACCTCGGCTAAGGGCAATGCTTCTCCCGCCGCATTAAGCGACACTTGCGTAAAGTCCGTGCCCCGCGGGAAATGCATCGCAAGAAAACGCCCTTTGTGCAGGGCAAGCGCGTGAGGCCAAGCGCCTAAGCTGAGCAGCAAGCGCTCGGGCGTTTGTTGAGTGTCGGTGCAAGCGGCGTCAAGTGCTTTCCAAGCTTGTGAGTTTTTGTCTGGACGAGAAATTAAACTGATCGCGCTATCAGCGATTTCAGGGGGTAATTTCCCAGATACCATCTGATCGGCCCACTCTTGGGTCAATGCAGCTTGGCGTTGTTTTTTCTCGATGGCGGCTAAGGCGGCCGTGAGAATTTCGGGGGGCGCTGGCTTGTAGCGCCCACGGCCTCGGCGATGAAAATAAACCGGCGCACTATGCAAACGCAGAAGTAAAGTGGTTTTCTCGAGCGCGTTTGGCGCATGGCCAAAATAGTCGGCGCCCAACGCCTCAACATCAAACTCTTCTTGAGGCGCACACTCCCACAAAAATTGCAAATCGATTTCTGCCGAGAGTGTCTCGGCTTGCGACATCAATGCCTCTGGGGCAGGGCTTGCGAAGGTGTACAGGCAATTCGCACGTTTGATTTTGCTGCGCTTGCCCGAGCTTGACTCAACCTGTAAGGCGGCGTCTGCCTCCGACATGATGTGGCCTGTTTTAAAGGCGCCATCTTCTTCAAATAAAACGTACATGCGATGTTCCGATAAATGCAAAGTGGGCTCGCTGAGCCTGAAGCGGTGTTTTGAAAAGAGCGTTCACGGGTCAAGCTTGTACTTTCGCAAGCGCATCAAGGAGTTTGGTATGAATCCCTCCGAACCCACCGTTGCTCATGACGACAATGTGATCGCCCGCACGGGCTTCAGAGGCGAGTGCAGACACTAAAGCGTCGAGGTCGTGATGCGCATGTAGGCGGTCTGCAAGCGAGGCCAACACGACTGCAGGATCCCAGCCGAGCGCTTGCTTGCCGTCTTTTTGACCAAAGCAAAATACAAGATCGGCCGCAGCAAGCGCTGAGGGTAGACGCGCTGCCATTGTGCCGAGCTTCATGGTGTTCGACCGCGGCTCAAGTACGGCCAAAATCCGTTGAGCGCCTACCTTGGAGCGCAAGCCTTCGAGCGTGGTTTGAATCGCAGTGGGGTGATGGGCGAAGTCGTCGTATACGGTAACGCCCTTGACGGTTCCCCGATTTTCCATGCGTCGTTTGACGCCTGCAAAGCGACTTAGGGCGTCAATGCTGCGGCCCGGCGTCACGCCGACATGCGCGGCCGCAAGCAAGGCGACCAAGGCATTGTGCTGATTGTGCGCGCCCGTGAGCGGCCATTGCACGCATCCGAGCACCTGCGTGCCGTTGAGGACTTC
>JBAXLV010000225.1:0-4855 GCA_037134635.1 Alcaligenaceae bacterium | reverse complement strand
GGCTTCAGCGCTTAAGCGGTCGGTTGCCAGCGGATCAATGGTGCTCATATCCATCAAAATACTGCCTTTTTTTGCATTCGTAAAAATTCCGTCAGCGCCGTACGAGACTTTTTCAACTTCGACCGAGCTTGGAGGCATGGTGATGATCACACTGCAGCTGCTGGCAATCTCGGCGATGCTCTGACCCGCTTGAGCACCCAAGGAGACAAGTTCTTTGACGGCTTGCTGGTTAAGATCGAGCACGATGAGCTCGAAGCCCTTTTTTTGTAAATGAGAAGCCATGGGTTTACCCATACGGCCCAGTCCGATAAAGCCTATTTTCGTGCTCATTGCGTGTCTCCAGAGGTGGGTGTCATACTCTGCTAGTATAGACAGGTACAGTAGCCGCACTGAAATGCCTGCTGAGGTGGACGTCGCGATTAAAAAATATTTGATGAATACTGTTCGCGCCTGCCGTTATCGTGTAAAGTCGTTGCACAAAACTGTACTAATTAAAACAACCATAAACGCTGCGATTTAAGTTGACTGAAGGGCTCAACAGGGTTTGAATCTGACAGCGTCTACGACCTACGGAGACACCGCATGACCTCAGTATTTAAAGGACGTCGCTCGCTCATTCAAGGTGCAGGCTTAGTTGCAATGGCTGCAAGCAGTCCGTTATTGGTGCGCCGCGCGCTTGCGGCTGAACCAATCAAGATTGGTATTCCCTGTGCGCTGACCGGTTCGCTTGCTGTCGTGGCCGAGCAGACTAAGCGTACAGCGACCTTGTTTGCTAAACAAATGAATGCCGCTGGTGGTATCAACGGCAGACCCATTGAGCTCATTATCGAGGATACTGGCGGCAACCCTGCTACGTGCGTGCGCAAAGTTCAGCAAATGGTTGAGCGCGATGGTTGCCGAATTTTTACTGGGATCACGTTTTCGTCTGAAACGCTGGCAGTGATGCCGCGCCTGGCCGAGTGGGATTCTATTTATGTCGCCTGTGGTAACGGCGATGCGAGTATGACGGCAGATGCATTTGTTCCTAACTTCTTTCGTGGCAACCCGTCGGGCCCAACAGAGGCGCGCTTGCTGTCACTCTACATTAAAGATTCGGGCCTGAAAAAGTTTTATGCAATCGGGATGGATTATTCGTGGGGGCATTCGACAGTTGCCGCGTTTGAACAAGAGATGAAGCGCAACAATATCGAGTTTGTTGGCAAGGTGTTCGCGCCCACGGGCACACGCGATTTTTCTAGCTACATCACCAAGATCCGTCAATCGCGCGCTGATGGCTTAATGATGGTGCAATCGGGTGACGATGCGAATGCCTTTATGACACAGGCGGCCCAATACCGCTTAGGCGATAAAGTCAAAATGTTTACCACCTTGATTGAGCTCTCAACCATCAAAGCAGTGGGTGAGGCTTCAAAAGGCGTCATTGGTACGATGCGGTACATGTCAACCTACGACGACCCCGTCAACAAAACTTTTGTGGATATGTTTACAAAAGAAATTAAAGAAACACCAGATTGGAATGATGGCGAACAATGGAAAGCGCTACAGTTTATTGCGACAGCCATTAAAAAAGCGAACACGACAAAATCAACTGATTTGATTAAGGCCTTAGACGGAATGGAGTTAGATACTGTAAAAGGCAAGGCAAGCTTTAGAGCCTGTGATCATCAAAGCATGGAAGATGGTTTTGTTGTGCAAGTTGATAAGGTCGGAAATGCCTTGCTACCAGTTCTGGTTAAAAAATATCCAGCTGAACAAATCACGCCAGCTTGCTTGAAAAAGACCTTCGACAGCTAATTTGCACTTGAGATGAGAGGCGCAGCATTGCTAAAGCGGTGTTGCGTCTTTGTTTGAGCAAATACTGACAAGGTCTGTTGTGGAAACATTTTCATTTATTTTGATTCAGTTGCTGAATGCGCTGTCTCAAGCCTCATTATTATTTTTTCTGGGTAGCGGGCTCGCCTTGATCTTCGGCATCATGCGAGTTGTCAATTTTTCGCATGGCGCGCTGTATATGTTGGGCGCCTATATTGGCTACACAGTTGCTCGTTTAACGGGTAGTGTTTGGCTTGCGATGCTGATCGCACCGTTACTGGTGGGTTTGCTTGGGTTGCTATTTGAAATGGGTTTTCTGAGGCATCTCTATAAGCGGGATGAAGATGCTTTTTTACTTGTGACATTTGGTTTGACTTTGGTGCTCGCTGAACTGACACGCCTAACCTGGGGCGCGCCACCTTTACAAGTCCTTTTGCCAACGGGCCTGACAGATGTCGTCTTCATCTTAGATGAACCGATGCCTGTTTATCGTTTGTTTTTAATCGCAGCAGGTACGATTTCTTCGCTTTTGATTTGGCAGTTTCTTGAACGTACCCGCTTAGGCCTGCTGATTCGTGCCACTTCTCAAAATGCGCAAATGGTTCATGCGCTAGGGGCAGATATCAATTTAATTCGCTCGGGCGTCTTTGCGCTTGGCTGTGGCTTGGCGGCGTTGGGTGGCGTGTTGGCAGCACCTTCGCTCACGGCGTCTCTGGGTATGTCTTCTGCGGTGATTGATGCGTTTGTGATCGTGATCATTGGTGGAATGGGAAGCTTCTTAGGCGCCATTCTTGGCAGCCTAATCGTTGCCTGCGTACAGACATTTGGAAATTTCTTTTTCCCTGATTTTGCACTGGTCTTTCTGTATGCGCTCATGCTAGGCGTACTGATTATTCGACCTGGTGGTCTGTTGGGTAAGGAGGTCTAGTCGCCATGCGTAGCAAAGTTTTAGGGTTGGCCGCGATTGCCTTACTCATTTTTGCCCCCACGTTCCTGCCTGTCTATGCGATGACTTTGCTGACAGAGCTCGTGATTCTGGCGTTATTTGCCATGAGTCTGGATTTGATGGTGGGATACACCAAGCTGGTGTCTTTTGGTCATGCGGGTGCCTATGGTTTGGGTGCCTATGTTTGTGGCTTGATCACCCTGAATAGCACCATTCCACTTCCGTTTGCGGTTGGGCTCACTGCGATCATTGTGTGTATCGTGGCTGTGGCAATCGCCTGGAGCTGCACGATGGCCACGGGAGTATCGTTTGCGATGCTCACGCTTGCATTTGGTCAGTTAGGTTACGCGGTTGCGATCAAATGGGTCAGCGTGACCGGAGGCTCTGACGGGCTGTCAGGAATCTCAAAGCGGATCGGTCCCTTTGGTTGGGCGTTCTTGACGACGAAAGCAGGCTTCTATTTGTTTGCGCTTGGATGCCTGTTAGGGGCTTACTTTTTATGCCGCGCCTTGATTCGTGCACCCTTCGGTCAGGTTCTGCGTGGCATTCGTGAAAATGAAATGAAAGTGATCGCCCTAGGCTACAACACACGCAGATATAAGATTGCGGTGGTCGCTCTGGCCTATATGTTTGCAGGTATTGCGGGCGCACTCTACGCCAGTTTTGCGGGCTTCGCGAATCCCGAAATGCTTTTTTGGACAGTCTCAGGCCAAGTCTTGATTATGGTGATCGTAGGCGGAAAAGGTACCCTGATCGGGCCCATGTTGGGCGCTGTATTTTTTATCATGGTCGAACATAAGTTAAGCGAGATCACCGAGACTTGGGGTCTGTTTATGGGGATTATCTTCATTGCGTTTGTCATGTTCGCACCTGACGGGATCATGGGCATCCTTAAAAAGAGAATCTTTAATAAAGAAGTGACGACTACGACCTTTCAAACGCTTGAAGTGCCTGCAAATCCGGGGCAAGTGAAATGACAACTGCCTTGACCTGTGTGGGTGTCGGTCGAAATTTTGGTGCACTCGCCGCTTTAGCCGATGTCAGTTTTGAAGTGCAACCTGGCGAAGTACGGGCCGTGATTGGTCCGAATGGTGCAGGTAAGTCAACCTTGTTCAATGTGATTGCCGGAACGCTCAAACCCACCGGTGGGCAAGTGCTTGTTCATGGTCAAGATTTAACCGGCATGCGCTCGCAAGTGGTTTGTCAAAAAGGGGTGTCGCGCACATTTCAGCTTTCAGCCTTGTTTCCCGAAATGTCGGCTTTCGATAACGTTCGACTTGCGGCGCAAGGCAAACTAGCAGGGCGCTGGAAGATGTTCGGCGGTGCGCATGTGCTGGAAGAGGCTGCTGAATTAGCCCAAAGTGCGATGGTACGTTTAAATTTACAGGGGATTGCTGACTCCCCAGCCGGCACTTTATCGCATGGCGATCAGCGTTTGGTCGAGGTCGCCATGGCGCTCGCGCAGCAACCCAAAATTTTAATGCTCGATGAGCCAACGCAAGGGATGTCCATCAGAGAGACACAACGGACTGTTGAGACGCTTCGCGCGATGCTCGGAGAGGAAAACTTGACGGTGATCTTGGTTGAGCACGACATGGATGTCGTCTTCAGTTTGGCGGATCGTATCGCGGTGCTTCACCGCGGTCGTTTGATCGCCGATGGCTCGGTCGAGGAAGTGAAAGCCGATGCTGCCGTGCAAGATGCGTATTTATGGGGGCTCGACTGATGCTTGTGCTTGAGGATGTGCATGCTTTCTATGGCCCAAGTCATGTTTTGCACGGGGTCTCAATGACATTGCAAGCCGGCACCATTGGCGCCGTGTTGGGCCGTAACGGCGTAGGCAAATCGACAACCGTTAAGGCGATTATGGGGCTCGTGGCCGTTTCACAGGGTCAGGTCAAACTTGGTGCGCAAGATATCACACGAATGAGCCCTCATTTGGTTGCACGCGCTGGGGTGGGCTATGTGCCGGAGGGCCGTATGTTGTTTCCGGACTTGACTGTGCTTGAAAATATTCAGGTTGCGCAGCGCGTTGTGGCTAAACGCTGGACAACCGAAGCGTTATTTGCCTTGTTCCCACGTTTGCAAGAGCGAATC
>JBAXLV010000224.1:0-4858 GCA_037134635.1 Alcaligenaceae bacterium | reverse complement strand
AACCTCGAGTCGGAGTGCTCATGCCTTACTCGTTTACCGAAAAAAAGCGCATCCGTAAAAGCTTTGCCAAGCGCGAGGACGTTCAAGACGTTCCTTTTCTGCTTGCGACACAGCTTCAATCATACCTAACCTTTTTGCAAGCCGAGGTCACACCCTCTGCGCGCAACGAGCAAGGGTTGCAAGCGGCCTTTAGTTCAATTTTTCCGATCGTCAGCCATAACCATATGGCGCGACTCGAGTTCGTCAGCTACGGCTTAGGCGAACCCGTGTTTGACGTGAAAGAGTGTCAGTTACGCGGCCTCACCTATGCTTCCCCATTGCGTGCCAAAGTACGCCTGGTGTTGCTTGACCGTGAGATCTCGAAGCCGACTGTTAAAGAAGTTAAAGAGCAAGAAGTGTATATGGGCGAAATTCCGCTCATGACCAGCACGGGTTCTTTTGTTATCAACGGCACCGAGCGCGTCATCGTGTCTCAGTTGCATCGTTCGCCTGGCGTATTTTTTGAACACGACCGTGGCAAAACGCATAGTTCAGGCAAGCTGTTGTTTTCAGCACGCGTGATTCCTTACCGCGGCTCGTGGCTTGATTTCGAATTCGATCCAAAAGACGTTTTGTTTTTTAGAGTTGATCGTCGGCGCAAAATGCCCGTCACGATTCTGCTCAAAGCAATCGGCCTGTCGATTGAGGCGATCCTGTCGCAGTTCTTCGTGTTCGATCAGTTCGAACTACAAAACGAAGGCGCAATGATGGAATTCATCGGTGATCGCTGGAAAGGCGAGATGGCGCGCTTTGATATTACGGATCGCAGCGGCAAAGTGCTTGTTGAAAAAGACAAGCGCGTCAATGCCAAGCATTTGCGTGATATTGCGGCTGCCAAGATTCAGCGAATTTCGGTTCCTGAAGATTTCCTGATTGGGCGCGTTCTGGCAACTAATATCGTTGATGCTGATACTGGCGAGTTAATTGCTGCAGCGAACGACGAGATCACCGAAGGTGTATTGAGTGCGCTGCGCATCGCAGGCGTAACCAATATCCAAACGCTTTATACCAACGATTTGGATTGCGGTCCTTACATTTCGCAAACCCTGCGTGTAGACGAGACGGCAGACCAAATGGCTGCACGCGTCGCGATCTATCGCATGATGCGCCCTGGCGAGCCACCAACCGAAGATGCAGTCGAGGCATTGTTCCAACGCTTGTTCTATAGCGAAGATACCTACGATTTGTCGCGCGTTGGCCGTATGAAAGTCAACAGCCGTCTTGGCCGTGGTGATGACATCACTGGTGCCATGACGCTGACGAACGACGACATTCTTAAAGCCATTCAAATCCTCGTTGAATTGCGTAACGGTCGCGGCCAGATCGATGACATTGATCACTTAGGTAATCGCCGTGTTCGTTGCGTCGGTGAGCTCGCTGAGAATCAATTCCGTGCTGGTTTAGTACGTGTCGAGCGCGCAGTAAAAGAACGTTTGGGTCAAGCTGAAACTGAAAACTTGATGCCACATGATTTGATCAACTCCAAGCCTATTTCGGCAGCGATCAAAGAGTTCTTTGGCTCGAGCCAATTGTCGCAATTTATGGATCAAACCAACCCTCTGTCTGAGATCACGCACAAGCGTCGCGTCTCTGCATTAGGACCTGGTGGCTTGACCCGTGAGCGTGCAGGCTTTGAAGTTCGAGATGTGCACCCGACGCACTATGGTCGTGTTTGTCCAATCGAAACACCTGAGGGCCCGAACATCGGTCTGATTAATTCGATGGCGTTGTATGCGCGTTTGAACGAATATGGCTTTCTTGAAACGCCCTATCGTAAAGTTGAAAATGGTGCGGTGACCGATCAGATCGAGTATTTGTCTGCGATTGCTGAAGGCACCTACATCATTGCTCAGGCGAATGCCGAGCTAAGCGAAGCGGGCAAATTTACCGATGACCTCGTTGCATGCCGTCAGGCAGGCGAAACGCTGTTGACTGCACCTTCAAATGTGCATTACATGGATGTGGCACCATCACAGATCGTGTCGGTTGCAGCGTCGCTGATTCCGTTTCTTGAGCACGACGATGCAAACCGTGCCTTGATGGGCGCCAACATGCAACGACAGGCTGTGCCTTGCTTGCGCCCTGAGAAATCAGTGGTGGGTACGGGCATTGAGCGTACCGTTGCTGTTGACTCGGGTACAACCGTACAAGCGTTGCGTGGCGGCATTGTCGACCACGTTGATGCTGACCGTATTGTGATTCGTGTAAACGATGAAGAAAACGTTGCGGGTGAAGTCGGTGTTGATATTTACAACCTGATTAAGTACACACGTTCAAATCAAAATACCAACATCAATCAACGCCCAATCGTGCGTCGCGGTGACCGCGTGGTCACAGGGGACGTATTGGCGGATGGAGCGTCGACCGACTTAGGTGAGTTGGCGCTTGGTCAGAATATGCTGATCGCCTTTATGCCCTGGAATGGTTACAACTTCGAAGACTCGATTTTGATTTCTGAGAAGGTTGTTGCAGACGATCGTTACACCTCGATTCACATTGAAGAGTTGACGGTCGTTGCACGCGATACCAAACTTGGCCCAGAAGAGATTACGCGCGACATTAGCAATTTGGCTGAAACCCAACTGAACCGTCTGGATGAGTCTGGAATCGTTCATATTGGCGCAGAAGTCCGTGCCGATGACGTGTTGGTAGGTAAAGTCACACCGAAAGGCGAAACACAATTGACGCCAGAAGAAAAATTGCTTCGTGCAATTTTTGGTGAAAAAGCTTCTGACGTTAAAGACACTTCGCTACGCGTACCCTCGGGCATGATCGGCACAGTGATTGACGTTCAGGTCTTTACGCGCGAAGGCATCGTGCGCGACAAGCGCGCACAAGCCATTATTGATGATGAGTTGCGTCGTTATCGCCAAGACTTGAATGACCAGTTGCGTATTGTTGAAAATGACACGTTTGACCGTATCGAAAAGATGCTGGTTAAAAAGATCGTCAACGGTGGTCCACGTAAGCTTGCTAAAGGCGCAGTCATAACCAAAGAGTATTTGGTTGACCTCGATCGCTGGCAGTGGTTTGACATTCGCCTTGCGGATGAAAACCATGCTGTCGTACTTGAGCAAGCCAAAGAGTCTCTTGAGCAAAAGCGCCATCAGTTTGATCTGGCCTTCGAAGAAAAGCGTAAGAAACTAACCCAAGGTGATGAGTTGCCACCAGGCGTACTCAAAATGATCAAGGTCTACCTGGCTGTCAAACGTCGTCTGCAACCAGGCGATAAGATGGCGGGTCGTCATGGTAACAAGGGTGTTGTTTCGCGTATTACGCCAGTCGAAGATATGCCACACATGGCAGACGGTACGCCGGCTGACATCGTGTTGAATCCTTTAGGCGTGCCTTCACGGATGAACGTGGGCCAAGTGCTTGAAGTTCACCTGGGTTGGGCTGCAAAAGGCTTGGGTCATCGCATCGGTGATATGTTGAAAGATCAACAAAAAGTCGAAGTTAAAAAGCTTCGCACTTATCTTGATCAGGTTTACAACAGCACAGGTACTGGTGCTCGCATCGAAGAATTGTCTGACGACGAAGTGATTGAGCTTGCTCAAAACCTCAAAAACGGCGTGCCATTTGCAACGCCGGTGTTCGACGGTGCCACCGAGCAAGAAATTACGAACATGCTTGAACTCGCCTATCCTGATGACGTTGCAAAGCGTATGGGTCTAACCGATTCACGCACACAAGCGTGGCTGTACGATGGCCGCACCGGCGAGCAATTTGAGCGCCCAGTGACTATCGGTTACATGCATTATCTTAAGTTGCACCATTTGGTCGACGATAAGATGCATGCACGTTCGACCGGACCATACTCGCTTGTGACGCAACAGCCTCTCGGCGGTAAAGCGCAGTTTGGTGGTCAGCGTTTTGGTGAGATGGAAGTCTGGGCACTTGAAGCATACGGCGCGTCGTACACGTTGCAAGAGATGTTGACGGTTAAATCCGATGACATCGTGGGCCGTACCAAGGTATACGAAAACATTGTCAAGGGTGATCACACGATCGATGCAGGCATGCCTGAGTCGTTCAATGTGCTCGTCAAGGAAATTCGTTCCTTGGCGCTTGACATGGATCTGGAGCGTAAATAATGAAAGCGCTACTCGACCTTTTTAAACAGGTTTCGCAAGACGAACAGTTCGATGCCATCAAAATTGGTATCGCTTCTCCTGAAAAGATCCGTTCGTGGTCTTATGGTGAAGTACGCAAACCCGAGACCATCAACTACCGCACGTTTAAACCCGAGCGCGATGGTCTGTTTTGTTCAAAAATCTTTGGCCCGATCAAAGATTATGAGTGTTTGTGCGGCAAATATAAACGTCTCAAACATCGTGGAGTGATCTGCGAGAAGTGCGGCGTTGAGGTCACCGTGGCGAAAGTGCGTCGTGAACGCATGGGCCATATTGAGCTTGCCAGCCCGGTTGCACACATCTGGTTCTTGAAGAGTTTGCCCTCCCGCTTAGGGATGGTGCTCGATATGACCTTGCGTGATATCGAACGCGTTCTGTACTTTGAAGCATGGTGCGTCATTGAAGCAGGTATGACTCCGCTCAAGCGCGGTCAAATCATGTCTGACGACGACTTCATCGCTAAAACAGAAGAGTATGGCGATGACTTCCGCGCCTTGATGGGTGCTGAAGCGGTTCGCGAACTGTTGCGTACGATCGATATCGATCGCGAAGTTGAAACGCTGCGTGCTGAGCTGATTGCGACCTCGTCTGAAGCCAAGATCAAGAAGATTTCAAAGCGGTTAAAAGTGCTTGAAGGCTTCCAGAAATCTGGCATCAAGGCCGAATGGATGGTCATGGAAGTGCTG
>JBAXLV010000223.1:0-4861 GCA_037134635.1 Alcaligenaceae bacterium | reverse complement strand
ATATGCTCTAGACAATGTGACGAATGTACAAAATCCAAAGTATTGTCCTGGATAGTCTCCATCAGTTCAGCGTCTCCATCAGGCATATCCCAAGAGCGACAAGACTTCATCAGGGGAAATAACTCATAGTATTGCGATATAGAGTCTGGGCCCGCTCCAATATCAATGCCATCCCCGACGATATACCGTGTCGCGTATCTCGAGTCCCGTATCTTTCCGAAAATTGATTTGCTAGATTCGTACATCCCATTTATCCCTTTAACTTGATTTGACTGACTACCATCCGGATTTAATCAATTTAGTTTCTAGCGAGAGCTAGTATTAATTCGGCTAGTAGCTCGTTTTAACTGGGTACCGTCACTGCCTAAATCTTCTTATGCTTTCAAAATCGAGATTTGCGCTAAAGCTGGGTTGTGATCATCCCGTACAGATTCCCCAAGCATCAAAAGCTGCTTTAAATACTTCGAAGTTGGAAAATGCGCGCGATGCTCTTCTGCAAAGAATTGGCATTTTTCACGATGCAGCGCTGGCGATTTGATGATCCACTCAGCTTTACTGTACAGATTGCCCGGAGCTCCATCAAAAAACAGATCACTAAAGTCGCTGCCCAGAGAAGACTGATGAGACCAGTTCGTACCAGCAAGAAACGCTGAACTTTGGGCCAGTGCGCGTTGAGTCTGATCATTCAGCAAATCATTCACCTCAGCGACATCCAGAAATCCATAATTTGAAGAGAATTGCGCTTCGTTATGAGGTACTGAACGAACATCTAAAAACTCATGTTTTGGATTATTCATCGCCTTAAAGCGATCCCATCCGTCACCGTACACTTTTAGCGGCATGTCTGCCAACTCTAATACGAGGTACTCAGAGACCATATTGCGATAAATTTTGTGCAGCAAGTTATGGGCAATAAAGCGAATACTAATTTCTTGTTCGGCAACGAAGTCTTGCTGGATTTTTGCGAAGGCGCTAGGCGTTAACAATGCATCAATCGTATCGTGCAAATCTTTACGATTTCCGCGCATAAATTCGGCAGAAATTTCTTCGTCCGCGTTACCTAAAAACTCAACGAGATTACGCTGGGGCACACCGCTCCAGGATTCGTACGTCTTTACGTTGTCTTCTAAATCCCGCACTAAAACAAAATAATCTCCAGAAAATTTCTCGATTTTATTTGTTGGAAAAATAATCGGAAGTTCAAGAAAAAGGGCCTGTTCTTTCCGTGGAAAATACTTATTTGCAAAGTTGGCATAGGATTGTGCTGCGTAAATATGCCTAATCCAAGGCGAGCTCGCACTATGATTTTCGAGATTCAGAGAGGGGTGAGCCCTGTGGTAGCACAACAACGGTATGTGAAGGTCGTCCCAAACTGATGACCCTAGGCTGCTATTAGATTTCAAGCGCGAACCGAGACCATCCCAAGTAAAAGCAAACTCTATTCCATTTGTTTTATGCTCTTCTAGCAACTCGGGCAAACATTGATCCCCTAAATCGATAATACGAACGGTCTTACCCTCTTCCTGCAGTACGCTTTTTAAACAATCACTAAAGTCGGTAAATTGATTTTTTTCACCACCCGTCCAATTAAGTATGACGATGCTCATTTAAATGCCTTAAGTAGTGATTGACCAGCCAACATTGGATTATCTCGACACAAATCGAGTCGACGTCGAAAACTAAGAGTTTCTCTCTACAGCCAAACTTTTGTTCACCCGAATAAACCAAGTTTTCATCGGCTTATTCCCCTATTGGACCTAATAGACGCCGTCTAGCGCCTCAGCCAAGCAAAACTTTAAGTGATATGCTTTATCTTCACAAAAAAAGGGCGCGACATGTCGGACCCCCTAAAAGACAAGATTTCGCAATTTTTACCGGCCTCAGCAAAACTACTCACCAGTTTTGAACTTGTTAAAAGCGGCTCAATCGCGCTCTTTGCCTTTTGTACGGCCGCCATCACCGGCTTGACCATTTTTATGTCGATCACCACGTCAGAGGTGATCTTTGAACCCTTAATTGTTCCTTCCATCTTCTCAGACCAGGGCTTTAGCCCCGAAATCACCACGACGCGTATTCTGGATGAAGTTGCGCGCATCAATGCACTTTCTACCAGTACCAAAGATAAAAAAAATATTGGGGTCAAACAACCTGGTGATCAACTTGCTAATTTGCAAGCTTTGCACGGAATTGATCTGCGTATCGTGCAGCAGTTGGTACAAAATTTATTTGGGGTCAAGAAAGAAAAGATTTCAGGTGAAATTACTTTTTATAAAGAGAATGACCGCAGCATTTATCAAGTACGCATTCGAGCCTTACCTCAAAACACTCTGCTCGTAGATTTAACGAGCACCTCAAACATCCCTGAAGTGATCAAAGAAATCGCACTCAAGTTAGTCGAGAAATTAGATCCTGCCGTCGCCGCTTCGTATTACCGCTGGAACAAAGATATTGACAGTGCGATGCGGCTTATTGACGAAGCGTTAAGAAACCAAGATCTCTATGACGACAATTACGCCTTGGTCGGTCGTGCTCAGATTTATATTGCTCGAAAAAAATTCGAATTAGCCCAACAAGATCTTGATCGTATTTTTCTAACTGACTCAAAATTTGTTCCGGCGATGACTACGCAGTCTTATCTATTTAACGAGCAAAAACAATACGACAAGGCGCTCGAATTCGCGCTCAAGGCCAAGGCCTTCTGGCCAGAACGCTGGCAGCCTCATGCGAATATTGGCCACGCCATGATCGGACTGGGGAAACTTGACGAGGCTGAGGCTGCATATACTTCAACCATTGCTTACAACCCAACCTGGCCGATTGTCTACGACGAGGTCGCAAGTTTTTTTATTCAACGCGACAAGCGCGAGATGGCCGAACAGGTCTATCACAAGGGTTTGGTTAAATTTCCAGAGCAACCCGATCTCTTATTGCATTACGGGCAGTTCTTGTTGGCCGCTAACAGAAAAGAGCAAGCACTGAACTATCTGAGCAAGGCGTACCGAGCCACCCCAGATGACGTCACAGTCTGGGCGGCACTTTTACCGCTCTCGGCCAACACAAAGGATCCGGTCTTATTAGAAGTTCGACAAAAAGCGACCGTCCATATCAACACCAAACCAGATACACCAACGGCTCAACAACTGAACACCTTACTGAGAGCGCAATAACCATGTTACGCACGGTCATCAAGCAAATCATATTCACAGCTTTTTACCTCGGGTTACTTTCAAGTTCCGCGTCCAGCCAAGCGCAAGAAGCCTCTAAAGCCCTCGCTCAAAAAGTACCGCTTGCTGATGTGCATCGCCACGTACAGCGCTGGGTGACGCCTGAGCAGCTCAAGCAACAGATGGAAGAGCAAAATGTGAGCTGGTCTGGCGCGGTAGGCGCCCCCTTTGGGCCTTGGGATACCGAGCCTTATGCTCAGCTACTCGGTAAAAAATACGTAGCAACAGCCGGACAAGTCGAGTTATCAAGCATCTATGCGCAACACGGCGCGGGCGGCTTAACCGACGCAAGTCTGGACACCTACACGGGTTTGTTACAAAAATCAGAGCAGCTTTTTGCAGCCGGACGTATCAAGGGCTTTGGTGAATTGATCTTGAACAACCAAACCAGCAACCCAAATGTAAGTTTTCGGCGCAAAGTCAAAATTGATTCAGCGCCAATTGAAGCCATGTTCAAAATCGCTGCCAAGCATCGCGGCTTTGTACAAATTCACTCAGAAGACGATGCGGATTCGGTCGAGCAAATCAAATCTCTGGCAGCACAATACAAAGACGTTTCAATCATTTTGTCTCACTGCCTGCTCACGGCCAACGTTGAGTTGGTCCGAACCCTGTTTAATCAATATCCAAACTTGTATTGTGAGATGTCGGCACGCTCTCGCTCACATTATCCCAATATCGACAACGAGCGGATTCGTCAGCGTGTTATTTACGGTGAAGATTTTGCTAAAGAAGAGTGGCTAAAACTGATTGATGCGTTACCGACGCGCTTTATGGTGGGCACAGACACTTACAACCCTAATGTTAATTTCGAAAAAAATATCGCTGAAATCAGACAAGGTTTATTAGCGCGCTTGCAACCCGCCTCTATTGAGCTGGTTGCCTACAAAAATGCCGTACGCGTGATGCGCCTAGATTAAGCAGGCGCCCAGCAAAGACAAAGCACCCGTTATTTTTTAGACGAGCGCATCGTGACAAACAACAGTAAGGCACAGGCTGAACTAAAGACATACAGCATGTGCGACCCGCCTAAACGCATCATCGTTCCTGCCAGTGTTGGGCCCAGGCAAGCACCAGCGCCGTACGCCATCAGCATCATCGCAGTCAACCCAACCCGACGCTCAGGATCGATCCGGTCATTGCCCAGACCCGAGGCCAAGCCGTACAGAGTGAACTGTAGCGAGCCCATGCCTGCCGCCAACAACAGCATCATCCAGTAAGGCCAGTCAATCCAACCCCACAGCATCATACTGATTCCCACCAAAATCAGTGCATTGACACGCACCAAATTACCTCGGTTGACGCGATCAGACAGCCACCCCATCGGCCATTGCGACAGCAGCCCTGCAACCACCGTCGTCGCGGTAAACACCGCAACCTGACCTGTCGATAGGTTTTGCTTCACTGCATAAACAGCCGCCAAGCCATAAAACGCCGCACAAAGGTTACCGGCCAATAAAATTGTGAGTAAAGACTGAGGGACTTGTTTAAAAAAATAGGCGAGATCGATCGGGGCCGGTAACTGTGGCGCTGGCAACTTGCGGGTCGTAAGCACAATGGGCAACAACGCAAGTGCTTGGCACATTGCGACAAAAATTAATGGGCGTAAGTCTAGTGTTGGGTACATTGTGATCGAT
>JBAXLV010000222.1:0-4896 GCA_037134635.1 Alcaligenaceae bacterium | reverse complement strand
AGATCGAGGCCATCGTATCCAAAAAGAGATCTTCACAGCGCAAACTGACCGACTCTGGGATGTCGCTGTACTGCAGTGTTGAGGCAAACGCGGCGAGATCGGCACTTGGATGCAAAATGATGGGGGCAGCAGAGGAGCGAACGGCAGTCATATCTATCACCTATTAGAACGAACGAGGAAGGCCGAGCACATGTTCGGCAACATACGACAAAATCAAATTGGTCGAAATGGGTGCGACTTGATACAGGCGGGTTTCGCGAAATTTACGTTCAACGTCGTATTCGCAGGCGAAACCATAACCACCATGAAACTGCAGGCAGGCGTTGGCAGCTTCCCACGAGGCGTCGGCAGCCAATAGCTTCGCCATATTGGCCTGAGTGCCGCAAGGCTGCTTGTTATCAAACAACCGACACGCTTCATAACGCATCAGGCTAGCTGCTTCAACGTTGATAAAAGAGCGCGCAATTGGAAATTGCACGCCTTGGTTTTGCCCAATCGGGCGGCCAAAAACAATACGATCTTTGACGTACTTCGAGATGCGATCCACAAACCAGTACCCATCGCCAATACACTCGGCTGCAATCAAGGCACGCTCAGCATTTAAACCATCCAGGATGTATTTAAATCCTTTGCCCTCTTCACCAATCAGGTTCTCGGCCGGTATCTCAAGGTTGTCAAAGAACAATTCGTTGGTCTCGTGGTTTACCATGTTCAAAATGGGTCGAACAGTCAATCCATGGCCAATTGCGTCGTGTAGGTTGACGATAAAGATCGACATGCCTTCGGATTTTTTGGTGACCTGTTCAAGCGGAGTTGTGCGGGCCAACAAAATCATCAGGTCTGAGTGCTGAACGCGTGAAATCCAGACCTTTTGACCATTGATCACGTAGCGGTCCCCCTTTTTGACCGCGGTTGTTTTGATTTTTGTGGTGTCTGTGCCAGTAGTCGGCTCGGTCACACCCATAGATTGCAGGCGCAATTCACCCGCCGCAATTTTGGGGAGATACTGGTTTTTTTGCTCGGTGGAGCCGTGGCGAAGCAGGGTGCCCATGTTGTAGAGCTGGCCGTGGCAGGCCCCAGAGTTGCCGCCGCAACGGTTGATTTCTTCCATGATGATCGAGGCTTCAGTCAAGCCTAGTCCAGAGCCACCATACTCCTGGGGGATTAGAGCGGCCATCCAGCCTGCTTGCGTCAAGGCATTGACAAACTCTTCAGGGTAGCCGCGCGCCTCATCCACCTTGCGAAAGTACTCGTCTGGAAACTGTTTGCAAAGATCGCGAATGGCATCGCGGATGTCTTGGTATTGATGATCGTGGGTATTCATGTTTGCTTTATCATAGAGGAATGAGACACAGGCGTTAATGTGCCCGAGTGCGGGCCTTTTGACCATTGGCGTTTGATTAACCTCGGCTTTTTGAATGATTAAGGTGTTAAAACACGATGGCAAACCATTTTGACCTGACCGATTTGCAGTTGATGGTCAATATTGGCGACGCCAGCAGCCTCACGCGTGGGGCTGAAAAGTCGCATCTGTCATTGCCGGCGGCCAGTAATCGGGTCAAAAACCTTGAAGATCACTTCGGCACGCGTTTATTTCACCGAAATAGTCAGGGTGTCAGCCTAACGCCTTCTGGCGAAGCCTTTTTGCGACACGCCCGTCTGGTACTCAGGCAAATTGACCACCTGCGTGGTGATATCCACGAGTACTCCAGAGGAATCAAGGGACAGATTCGGATGTTGGCTAACACGACGGCGATGACCGAATTCATGCCGGCCGTGCTGAGTCGCTACTTAGCCTCTCATCCCGATGTCACTGTCGAACTACGCGAACGGCTCAGCTATCTTGTGGTCAAGGCGGTCACCGAAGGCTCTGCCGATATTGGGATCGTCGCGGGGCAGCCCGCTGCCTCTGCGCTTGAGTTTTTACCTTACCGCCAAGATCGCTTGGTGTTGGTTGCCGCAGCCGAGCATCCGCTTGCAGGGCTGTCTGAAGTCGCATTTGCAGACACGCTTGATTTCGAATACGTGGGTTTGTCTGAATGGAGCGCTATTCACGCCTTTCTGATTCAGGCCGCAGACAATTTAGGGCACGCTTTTCGGTTTCGAGTCGAGGTTGGTAATTTTGAATCGGTCTGTCGCATGATTGAAGCGGGTGTGGGGATTGGTGTTGTGCCCGAGCAAGCGGCAAAGCGTTATGCCCAGCGCTTGAACATTAATATCGTCCGATTATCGGATGACTGGTCTGAGCGCAAATTGCATATTTGCGTGCGCGAGCTGCAACGCTTGCCGAGCTTTGCGCGAGATTTAGTCACGATGCTGCTTGATGATGTTCCGCAAACCGAGAGCCTTTAAATCATGGCCCTCGCACCCACCTCAGAGATCAATTCAGTTGTGCTGGCCTCTAGCAACGCTGGAAAACTTCGCGAATTTGATGCGTTGTTTAAACCGCTAGGCATTGAACTGATCGCGCAAGGCACCTTGAATATTTCAGATGCGCCCGAGCCCCATCCGACGTTTCTTGAAAATGCCTTAGCAAAGGCGCGCCATGCGAGTGCGCATTCGGGTTTGCCGGCCTTGGCAGATGATTCGGGTTTGTGCGTGCAGGCATTGCGAGGTGAGCCGGGCATTCATTCAGCCCGTTATGCTGAACTTGAACATGGGTCTCGTTCTGACGCGGCCAACAATCAAAAACTGATTCACACACTGAATGGGATTGCAGATCGAAGCGCGTGGTACGTAGCGGTTTTGGTGTTAGTGACACGACACGATGACCCCCAACCGATTGTCGCTGAGGCCAATTGGTTTGGCGAGATTGTTGATCAGCCGCGCGGGATACATGGTTTTGGGTATGACCCCTATTTTTATTTGCCCGAACAGGGCTGCACGGCGGCCGAACTCGCGCCTTCGTTAAAAAATCAGATCAGTCATCGTGGGCAAGCACTGCGCTATTTGCTCAAGCAGTTGGTCGAGCGCAGGCTGGTGGTCAACAGGCATCTGCTTTCATGAGCCGGGTCATTCCGATTGCGGTGGCTGGGCAATTGAAAGCCTCTGCCAGCGACGATCTTGTTGATCGGCCCCGTCTGACTGCATTGCCGCCGTTATCGGTTTATGTGCACGTGCCCTGGTGCGTACGCAAATGTCCTTACTGTGATTTCAATTCGCATGAACAACCCGCGCACTTGCCCGAGGAGCGTTATCTTGACGCACTGCAGGCCGACCTCGAACAAGCTTTGCCAGATATCTGGGGTCGACAGGTACACACGGTATTTATTGGTGGCGGCACACCTAGCCTGTTAAGTGCCCAGGGCATTGACCGTCTGATGGCGATGTTGCGTTCGCATTTAAATTTATGGCCTGACGCCGAAGTGACGCTCGAGGCCAACCCCGGCACGGCCGAGGCTGAGCGGTTTTTGGCCTATGCACAAAGCGGCATTAATCGGATTTCGCTGGGCATTCAATCGTTCGACGACGAGAAGTTAAGGGCGTTGGGCCGGGTACACGATGCCTCGCAAGCGAGGGCAGCGATCCAGATGGCTCAACGCGCAGTCGGCCGTGTGAATCTTGATCTAATGTTTGCGTTGCCAGGGCAAACACTGGCCCAGTGTGTCCAGGATGCAAAAGAGGCGCTGAGCTTCGGTACAGAACACCTTTCAATGTATCAGTTGACCTTCGAGCCCAACACGGTCTTTGCGAAATACCCGCCTCAAGTCCCGGATGATGAGCTCGCGTTTTCGATGCAAGAGGCGATTGTCGATTTGGCTGAAGCAGCGGGGCTCGAGCGTTACGAAGTTTCTGCGTTTTCCCAACTGGGCAAACGGGCGCGGCATAACGTTAATTACTGGGAGTTCGGCGATTATCTGGGCATCGGGCCCGGTGCGCATGGAAAGATTTCTTTCCACGACCGCATTGAACGCCAGGCACGTTTGCGAAATCCTGAAACCTGGATGCAAGCGGCGCTTGCCCGTAACGGTACGCATTTTGCAGAGCATCGCCAACTGACAACTGGTGAGCTCCCGTTCGAGTTTATGCTCAATGCCCTTCGGCTCAAGCAAGGGGTTGCTGCCTCGCTGTACACTGAGCGCTGCGGGTTACCTATTGCGTCGATGAATAAAGAGTTGCTCGAGGCCACCAAGCGCGGTTTGTTGCTTGAGAGTCCGATGCGTTTGCAAGCCACCGAGTTAGGTTGGCGGTTTTTGAATGAATTGCAGGCGTTATTCTTGTAAAATCACTGGTATGGTGCATTTATTGGTGCGAAAGCACTGATTTGGTGCTTTTTCCTGCACTTTTTTGGGCATTTTTGTTAAAAATGTCTGGCATGAATGTTGCTTGATACCTCACATGTAGTCTTGCAGCAATTATCAATAGACCTAATTTTCACCTTTCCGGAGTCAGTATGAGCACCTCTCAAGATGTTCTGAAGAAGATTGCCGAAGACGAAGTCAAGTTTGTCGACTTTCGTTTTACGGACACCATGGGCAAAGAGCAACACGTTTCGGTTCCTGTCAGTCAGATGGGGCCTGAGAAGTTTACCGACGGTCACGCCTTCGACGGTTCGTCGATCGCCGGCTGGAAGGGCATTGAAGCCTCGGACATGCTCCTGATTCCCGATCCAAATACCGCTCACATGGACCCGTTCCGTGAAGAGTCGACCATGATCCTAACCTGCGATGTGGTCGAGCCGTCGGACATGAAAGGCTATGATCGTGATCCACGTTCGTTAGCCAAACGCGCTGAAGCGTATTTGAAGGCAAGTGGCTTGGGCGATACCGCCTTTTTTGGTCCAGAGCCAGAGTTTTTTGTTTTTGATGGCGTGACCTGGGGCGATGATATGTCCGGTTGCCACGTCAAAATCAAGTCTGATGAAGGTTCATGGTCGACTGGTATCGACTCAGAAGG
>JBAXLV010000221.1:0-4954 GCA_037134635.1 Alcaligenaceae bacterium | reverse complement strand
GGCCGATGGCAAAATCAGTTTGGTCGGTGGTGTGACAGCCGATTTGTCCGGCAAGATTAAGGCCGGAGATCTGGTGGGCTTTGTAGCCGGTCAAATCGGAGGCAAAGGCGGTGGTCGACCCGATATGGCCATGGGCGGCGGTACCGATTTGGCGGCGCTGCCAGGCGCCTTGAGCGGCGTCAAAGGCTGGCTTGAGGCGAAAGCGTAGGTTGGTCATGACGGATTCCTCGCCTGTGACGCCCGAATTTCAGCATACGGTTGACGCCGTGGGGTTAGCCTGCCCCTTGCCCATCTTGCGCGCTAAAAAGGCCTTGGCAACGATTGCCAGCGGCGAAGTATTGCGTGTAATCACCACTGACCGTGGCGCCGTGCGAGATTTTCAAGCCTTTTGTCGGCAAACAGGCAACGAGCTTTTAGCCCAGGTCGATGAAGTTGAACGGGTCACCCACTACCTGAAGCGACGTTTGAAACCAACGCCTTAAACACTGTCGCTTTTTAGTAAAAAGATGCTATACTGCTAGACTTTCCTGAACATTTTCAAGGTATTACATATGGTCGTGATTCGTCTGGCCCGTGGCGGCTCCAAGAAGCGTCCTTTTTACAACCTCGTTGCGACCGATTCTCGTGATCGCCGTGATGGTCGTTTTATTGAGCGCGTTGGTTTTTATAACCCCGTTGCCAATGCAAACGAAGAGCGTCTGCGTATTGCGCTTCACCGCGTCAGTCACTGGACTGGTGTTGGTGCTCAGTTGTCTCCAGCGGTTGCCCGCTTGGTTAAAGACTTCTCTGCCAAAGTCGCGACAGCGGCTTAATTGATGGCTGTTGATGGCGCCGCAACAGCGCCAGATGATCTGATCGAACTCGGTCGGATCATTTCAGCCTATGGTGTGCGTGGCTGGGTAAAGATTCAACCACATTCTGCTCAAGGTACTGTACTTCGCGCTGCCCCTGTCTGGTGGTTAGCCGCGCCTGTTGCGCCCTTAGCAAAGCCCTCTGCCTTGGTTCCTCACAAAGTCAAACAGGTGCGACCCCAAGGCTCGACCCTTGTTGCTGATCTTGAAGGGGTCGGTGAGCGCGATTTGGCCGAAAGCATGCGCGGGCATACCGTCTTTGTGTCTAGGCAGCATTTTCCCAAAGCCAACTCTGATGAGTTCTATTGGGTTGACCTGGTTGACTGCCAAGTGTTTGGCGAAGGTGTTTTATTGGGGGTCGTGCACGAGGTCGTTGATAACGGTGCCCATGCCTTGCTCAAGGTGCATCGCTTGCAAACGCAAGAAGCCGGTGAGCCGCTCGCTTTGTTAGACGCAAAAGGCAAGCCCCAAGAAATGCTCGTGCCCTTCGTTGCTGCACACGTTCAGCATGTCGATATCGCGGCGCGTCGCATCGATACCGATTGGCCGATAGATTTTTAGAGTCGCCCTGATGAGAATCGATCTTGTCACCTTATTTCCAGAAATGTTCAACGTGGTTCGTGACCAAGGTGTCACGGGTCGTGCGCATGCGAATCAACTCTGGGCCTTACATTCCTGGAACCCCCGCGACTACACGCAAGACGTCCATCGCACCGTAGACGATCGTCCCTATGGCGGTGGCCCGGGTATGGTGATGATGGCCGAGCCTTTGTCGCGCGCCTTGGCCGAGATCCGCAGTGCGCGTGCACCTGAGTCGCAAGCCCCGGTGGTGTTGCTTTCTCCGGTGGGCAAGCCCTTTGATCAAGCGCAAGCGAGTCGTCTTGCTCAGTCTACTGGTGCGATCTTTATTTGTGGCCGTTACGAAGGCGTCGATCAACGCTTGATCGATCAACAAGTGGATGAACAATGGTCACTGGGTGATTTTGTTTTGTCGGGCGGCGAGATCGCTGCGATGGCGATGATTGATGCTGCCGTCAGGTTAATTCCGGGCACCTTGAATCATAATGAATCTTCGGCGCAAGATTCTTTTCAAGAGTCTCTTTCTGGGTTGCTTGATAGCCCGCACTACACACGCCCTGAAAACTTTAATGGCGAAACGGTGCCGGCGGTATTGCTCTCAGGCCATCACGCGCATATTGCGCGCTGGCGTCGAGAGCAGTCTTTAGCGCTCACGCTCGAAAACCGCCCAGATTTGCTTGAGCAAGCGCGCAAGCGGGGGCAACTGACCCCCGCCGACGAACGCTATTTGCTTGGCTTAACAAAACCCTAAGCGCCGCGCTGTTTACTGGCTAACGCTTGGGAAGAGAGCTTTAACCGAGCTTGGCCCGCTGTGCTTGAACTTGCTTAAGCGTGTCGCCAAATTGCTCAACACGTAGTTTTTCTTGCTCAACCACTGCAGCCGGTGCGCGCGCAACAAATGATTCGTTTGATAGTTTGCTTTGCGCTTTTGCGATTTCGCCTTCGAGCCGAGCAATTTCTTTATCCAAGCGCAGTCGTTCTGCGGCAACATCGATTTCGACTTTGAGCATCAAGTGCGTATCACCCACGACCTGAACGGGCGAACCGTCGTCGGGTAGCGTCTCTAAGACTTCAACCCCGGATAATTTGGCCAAGGCAGCCAGATAGCCCGCGTGTTCGTTGAGCATTGCCTGAGGGCCACGCGCAATCAGTGGAACCCGAGCGGCTGGTGAGAGATTCATTTCGCCCCGTAAGGCTCTCACGGCTTCGATTTGCCCCTTTAGCAGCGCGACGCGTGCTGTGGCAGTTGGGTCAACGGCCTCAAGGTTTGGCTTTGGAAACGGTTGAATCGAAATGCTCGTGACGTCTTGTTCTTGCCGCTTGCCTGCGACTAACGACACTTTTTGCCACAACTCTTCGGTGATGAAGGGCATGATTGGATGAAGCAGGCGCAGCACCGCTTCAAGAACGCGAATCAGGGCGCGGCGCGTGGCGCGTTGCTGTTCGGGTGTGCCCGTTTGAATTTGCACCTTGGCAAGTTCAAGATACCAGTCACAGTATTCGTCCCACACAAAGTGATACAAGGCATTTGAAATATTGTCGAAGCGGTAATCGGCAAACCCTTTGGCGACTTCTTGCTCAAGCAGCTGTAGTTCGCTGATGATCCATTTGTCGACAAAGCTTTGCGCCGAGGCATCGACCTCGGCCATATCTTGGCCTTCGGTATTCATCAGCACAAAACGTGTGGCGTTCCAAAGCTTGTTACAAAAATTTCGATAGCCCTCGCAACGCTTCAGATCAAAGTTAATGTTGCGCCCAAGACTTGCGTAGGCCGCCATCGTGAAGCGCAGCGCATCAGTACCAAACGCAGGGATGCCATCTGGAAACTGCTTGCGCGTGGCTTTCTCGATCGAGCCCGCTTGTTTTGGATTCATCAGGCCATAGGTGCGTTTACTGACTAGGGTCTCAAGATCGACGCCATCAATGAGGTCAACCGGGTCAAGCGTATTGCCCTTTGACTTACTCATCTTCTGACCTTCTGCGTCGCGGATCAGACCATGCACGTACACGTGTTTAAAGGGGACCTGGCCCGTTAAGTGCGTGGTCATCATGACCATGCGCGCGACCCAGAAAAAGATAATGTCAAAACCCGTGACCAGCACGCTTGAAGGTAAATAGCGTGCGTAGTCGGCGGTTTGTGCGGGCCAACCCATGGTGGTGAAGGGCACGAGTGCTGACGAGAACCAGGTATCTAGCACATCGGGGTCGCGCGTCAACGCGGCAGTCACGCCAGCAGCCTTGGCCTGGCTGAGCGCCTCGGCTTCGGTGTGAGCGACAAAGACCTGGCCATCGGGCGCGTACCAGGCGGGGATCTGATGACCCCACCACAGTTGACGCGAAATACACCAGTCTTGAATGTTTTCAAGCCACTGGTTGTAGGTGGTTGTCCAGTTTGAAGGAAAGAACTGAACCTCGCCTTTTGCGACCACGTCTAGGGCAACTTCGGTGATGCTTTTTCCTGGATGCAAGGTGTCAGCAGGGGCGGGTTTGCTCATCGCGACAAACCACTGGTCTGTCAGCATAGGCTCAAGCACAGCGCCACTGCGGTCTCCCCGCGGTTGCATCATTTTGTGTGCATCCACTTTGACTAAAAAGCCCTGTTGCTCAAGTTCTTGCACCACGGCCTTGCGTGCATCAAAGCGGTCGAGCCCCTGAAACTGGGCGGGGCCTTGGTCGTTGACCTTGGCGTCAAGCGTGAAGATCACAATCAGGGGTAAACCGTGGCGCATGGCGCAGGCGTAGTCGTTGAAGTCGTGTGCGCCGGTGATTTTGACGCAACCGGTACCGAACGCTTGATCGACAAAATCGTCGGCAATGATTGGGATCTGCCGATTACAAAGAGGCAAGTCAACCATTTTGCCGACCAGGTGTTTGTAGCGCTCGTCTTCGGGATGTACGCACAGCGCACCGTCGGCCAACATGGTCTCGGGGCGGGTGGTGGCGATGGTCATGCCCGTTAGCGTTTGAACCGTGCCGTCCGCTTCAGTAATGGTTTGTGGGCCACCGGCAAAGGGGTAATGAATATGCCACAGGTGTCCCTCGGTTTCGACGGCTTGCACCTCAAGGTCAGAGACCGCCGTCATGAGCTTGGGATCCCAATTGACTAAGCGCTTGCCGCGATAAATGAGGCCTTGCTTGTGTAATCGAACAAAGGTTTCAATCACACCCTCTGACATCTGGGCATCCATCGTGAAGTATTCGCGCGGCCAATCGGCCGAGGCGCCTAAGCGGCGCACTTGGCTCGTGATGGTGTTACCCGAGACTTCTTTCCATTCCCAGACTTTTTTAATGAAATTTTCGCGGCCCAGATCATGGCGCGACACTTTTTGTGCGTCGAGTTGACGCTCAACGACGATTTGGGTGGCGATGCCCGCGTGATCGGTGCCCGGCACAAACACCGTGTCGCAACCCAACATGCGATGGTAGCGAATCAGCCCATCCATGATGGTTTGGTTAAAGGCGTGCCCCATGTGCAGGGTGCCTGTCACGTTGGGGGGTGGAAACTGGATGGCGTAGGCGGGGGC
>JBAXLV010000220.1:0-4963 GCA_037134635.1 Alcaligenaceae bacterium | reverse complement strand
CTTCAAGCGCGTCGACCCGCGCTAAGCCCGAGGCCTCAAAACGGCGCAAATAGGTTTCAAGATTTGCGGCGACATCAGCAGCAAAGGTTTTTCCATGTGCTAAGCCACGTTCAAAGGCGTTGTCTCCAACAGTGAGGCAGGGCATTTTGTCTCGTCTACTCAAAGTAGCATCACCTTATAAAGTTCGCGATTAATCTCGCTCACCAAACGCACAAATTCGTCTGACAAGCGCGTACCCTCATTGCGAGGACGGGGCAAGTCGATATTGTAAATTTTATGAATACGTCCTGGCCGTGCCGACATCAGCACGACTTGGTCTGACAAAAAAACCGCTTCGGCAAGTGAGTGCGTGACGAAGATGACAGTTTTTTGATATTGTTGCCAAATACGCATCAACTCAAACGCCATGCGATCTCGCGTAATTTCATCAAGCGCGGCAAAGGGTTCGTCCATCAACAATATCGAAGGGTCGAGCGTTAAAGCTCGCGCCAAGGCCGCGCGTTGTTGCATACCGCCCGACAGTTGATGCGGGCGCTTTTTCTCAAAACCTTTGAGGCCCACGACTTCAATGAGTTGCTCAACGCTTTGCGGTGTGCCTCGAATTGGCGTTAACGAAGCATCCAAACCTTTCGCAATAACCAGATCTTTGAGTAAATTGATATTTTTTTCAACCGTCAACCACGGCATGAGATTGGCTTGTTGAAAAACTAAGCCAATCCGACCCGCTTTGCGAAGTGTGCTAGGTTGAGCGCCATCGATTAAAACTTGCCCCTGAGTAGGGGTCATTAAATCAGCTAACACCTTGAGCAACGTGCTTTTGCCACAGCCCGAAGGCCCCACTAAAGAGACAAACGCGCCTTCGGCGACCTCAAGGTCGATCGGGGCTAGGGCTTGTACTGCGTTTGCAGAGCCAAGCCCATAGGTCACTTCAACGCCAGCGATTGAAATGCCGCGACGCGAAGCCTGCGCTGCATTCATTTTGCAGGCTGCTTAACAAGCTTGGCTAACTCTTTTGCTTCATCCAGACTGTTGATGATTGCGTTGGTGTACATGCTTTGAGCAGTTGGTTTTTTTGGTAAATCGCCACCACTGGCCAAGATATCAATAGAAGACTGCCACTTTGCATCGGTCATTAAGCCGAAGCGTTCAGCATAATCAGGTGTGTTGTACAGATCGTAAATCATACGAAGCTTGCGCGACTCGAGTTTAAGATCGCGGTCGGGCGACACCGCTACAATTTCTTTCATGGCTTGTTCAACATTGCCGTGCGTCCAGATCAAGCTTTTGATCGTCGCCCGAATAAAGCGTTTGACCAAATCCGGGTTGCTTTTGAGTAAGGCGTCGTTGGTATAGATCACGGTTCCGTAGAACTGTACGCCGTAATCGCGCACCGGCATGACATTCACCGGAAATCCTTTGCCTTCAAGTGTTAAGGCCTGACCAAACGAATAGCCGAACAATCCATCAACTTGCCCCGCAGCCAGCATTTGGACTTCGGCGCCACGGGCAACGGTCACAAACTCAATGTCTTTACGAGTGAGTCCGCCTTTGGCTAATACCGGTTCAATCAAGCCCATCACATTGGCTTGAAACCAGGCAAGTTTCATGCCCTTCATTTTTTCAGGCGTTGTGATGCCAGCTTTTACCGGCGTAATCACAGAAAAAGGGTTGTCGGGCTGATCGGCCATGATTGCGACAACGGGTAAGCCACTGCCTTTTGCTTTGACAAACGCGTCAGCGTTGGTGACGCCAAATTGCTCGCGCCCCGTTGCAATCATCACCTCGTTTTGCTGGCCTGCTGCGGGTGGACGAATCTCAAGTTCGATGCCTTCGTCTTTGTAGAAACCTTGCGCGCGCCCGCCAAAGTATTGCGCGTGCATTCCCCAAGGCGTGAAGTTAATGCGTAGTACAACCTTGTCGATCGCTAGGGCAGGGGCCGCATAGAATCCCAGGGTGCTAAGGGCGATGACGCTACCTAAAATATTTTTGTTCAAGCCGCTGCAGAATGGGTTCAACATATTGTGTTCAATCCCTTGAAGTCGAATCATCCAGATCGGTACGCCACGATACGTGCGCTTCGATCCAAGACATAAAATTAAAAAATATCGTACCAATCACCGCTAAGGAAATGATCGCTGCAAATGACCGGGCCGTATTGAAGTTAAAGCTACCCGACAAGACCAAATACCCCAAGCCGTTCGACGCAGCGAGCCATTCGGCCACAATGGCGCCAAGTACGGCGAGCGTTGTGGCGATGCGCAAGCCCGCAAAAATGTACGGTATTGCATACGGCAGCCTGAGTCTAAATAGTAGTTGTCGTTCGCTTGCGTCGACCGAACGAAACACATCGGCCAAGCCGCGATCGACCTCTTTAAAACCTGCCATGGTATTGATCACAATCGGAAAAAAAGCAATCGACATCACCACCGCAATCTTTGAGCCCATGCCGGCACCAACCCAAACCAAGATCAACGGCGCAATCGCAATTTTGGGTACGCTTTGTAAACCAACAAAGATTGGCATGATTAAACGTTCGAGTAAGGCGAAACGAATCATGAGCGCTGAGACCGCCAAAGCAAATAGCACGGCAGTAACGTAGCCCGTTAAGATCGCCCATATGGTTGCGAGTGAATGCATTTGAATGAGTGACCATTCATCAACAAATAGCTGAGCGATTTCAGTCGGTGCCGGTAATAAGAAATTGGGGACTTCAAAATAACGCACGCCTGCTTCCCATAGCAGCAGCAGCACCACGATCAATATCGCGGAGCTCCAGCTTTCTAGAAAGCGACCCAAAGTCATACCTTGACTGGCGGATTTTTGAGCGCTGGTGTCGGTACTGCCTGTCATTCTGTATCCTTAAGTTACGCAGCTTGCTAACATATCTGACAGAGCTTACTGTAGTCAACGATTTAGTGCCCATCAACAGGCTATTGCCCAAAAGGATTCACCATGCCCCGCCATATTGTGTGTCTCACCTATGATTTTGACGTGCAGTCAGGGTTTATTTCGCGGGGCTTGACCTCTCCAACACCTTTATCGCGCGGCGAGTTTGGGGTAGTGGGCTCAAAGCGCATTCTTGATCTGGTTAAAGCGCATAGCATCCCCACCACGTGGTTTGTGCCGGGCTTCACAATCGAAACCTATCCTGCTGCCTGTGAGGCGGTGGTGAAAGGTGGGCACGAGATCGGCCATCATAGTTGGGCGCATATCCCGCCCGCCAGCCAGACGCTTGAAGAAGAAGAGGCCGACATGCAGCGCGCCAGCGCAGCGATTAAAACGTTGACCGGTGGCCGGGCAGTAGGCTACCGGTCACCCTCATGGGATCTAAGCGATAACACGTTGAATCTTCTGTTGAAGTATGGCTTTGAATACGACAGCAGCATGATGGGGGGTGACTACCACCCATACCCAGTGCGCGCAGGTGATCAGGTCAAGCTCGGCGACCCGGTCAAGTTTGGCAAAGAAACGTCGCTGATCGAAATGCCCATCAGCTGGCATCTGGATGACCATCCCCACTTCGAATACTGGCGCATGCCCACGACAGTGAACCCTGGCCTGCAAAGCGCCCGCACAGTCATGGAAAGCTGGTTAGATGAATTTAGATACTTCAAAAAGAGTACCGATTTTGGCATCTTGACTTACACCATGCACCCCTACGTTTTGGGGCGCGGTAACCGGATGTTGGCGTTTGAGGGCTTGGTAGAAAACCTCATTAAAGAGGGGGCAGAGTTCATGACCATGCAGCAAGCACTGGCTGCGGGCAGGGGTTTGTTGTACTAGATTGATCGAATAAAGATGTACTACTTTATAGTTGCACCTTTATTTCATTTAAATATTTACATCGTATTTTCCAAGGTAGATCAATTAGCCCCGCTTATGCGGGGCTAATTATTTTTTCACGCACACTAAATGGCAAGCCGAATGTGATGGCTCATGCCAAACTTTCATATGTTTTATGATACCATTTAGTGATACTAAATATTGTGAATCGAAAAAATCAACGTACCTTGCAAAAACTCTTTGCGCAGCCGGTCTTGGCAAATATTAAGTGGGCTGATATTGAAGTTCTCTTCAAAAGTCTTGGCGCGGTGTTGGCAGAGCGAACCGGCTCACGAGTTGAGGTCATCCTGTTTAGCGAGATTGCAGTCTTTCATCGACCGCACCCCTCTCCTGATACTGAAAAAGGTGCTGTTGCAGCGATTCGAAAATGGCTAGAGCAAAACGGAGTTCGTCCATGAATGTTATGACGATTGATGGTTTTCAAGCCACGATTTGTTTTGTGCCTGACATGCAGATGTTTAGAGGCGAATTTATAAATCTTAGCGGCGGTGCAGATTTTTACGCTACCGATGTCAAGGGTCTCGAGCGCGAAGGCAAAATCTCTTTAGATATTTATGTGGATGCCTGCAAACGCAACGGTATTTCACCGCGTAAAAATTTTTCGGGAAATTTTTTGTTGCGCCTGGATCCTGAGGTGCATGAGGCGGCTACGATTGCCGCCGCCTCAACCGGTGTCAGCCTCAATCACTGGGCAGCACAAACAATTAAACAGGCTACCTTAGCCCTCTAGCGATCTCACTCCTTGATCCCCGAGCAGGTATTGCGAGTGACTGGCCATTCGCAGTCACTCGGCGAGTTTGATATTTCCCTTCTTAATGACCTCAGCCCATTTCAGCGTTTCGGCACTCACAAACGCCGACCACTCAGGCAGTGTTCTTAAGTCGGGTGTTGAGCCACGCTGGGCAAGCGCCTGTTGCACGCTGGCTTCAGTCAAAATCTGATGCACATCATCAGATACTTTTTTAACAATCGCGGGCGGTGTGCCCTTAGGCATAAATAGGCCAGCCCATCCAACCCCCACAAACCCTGGATAGCCTTGCTCGGCAATCGTCTGCACCTCGGGTAGTTGTGGCGCGCGTTCGCTCGACAGTGAGGCGATCGCTTTGAGCTTACCCGCTTG
>JBAXLV010000219.1:0-4984 GCA_037134635.1 Alcaligenaceae bacterium | reverse complement strand
CTGTGTGGCGGCGCCTCTTGCAGGCGCCCTGCTCTACATTTCGCAAACGGGTGATGTGCTGCTGGGTGGCTTGGCATTGTTTGCGATGGCCTGGGGGATGGGTGTCCCCCTGCTATTAATGGGTGCCTCTGCCGGAAAACTGATGCCACGCACGGGCACCTGGATGGAGGGCGTGAAACAGTTTTTTGGCGTGCTGTTGTTGGCGACCGCTTGGTGGATGGTGACACCGCTGTTGCCGACGTGGGTACAGATTCTTGGCTGGGCAATTTTGGCATTGTTTTCGGCAGTGTTGTTACGCACCTTTGAGGCGCTTGGCACCGAAGCAGGGTTCGGCGGCGTATTGCGTAAAACACTTGGGATGTTGTTGACCTTGCTGTGTTTAATTTGGCTAATAGGGCTTGCGAGCGGTGGCCGTTCGTTGTTGCAGCCCTTGTCGCACCTTGCGGGTAACAACGCAGGGGCAAGTCATCTAGTCGCTGCGACGACTGATAAAAATCAGGGCGTTTCAAGTGCCGCTGCCGCCGTGACGCCCGCAAAAAATATATTGCTCGGTCAGGCAAGTGATCGGTCTACTGTCACTGAACCGCGTACGCAAGCTGCGTTGTCCTCGGACAGCGCGCATGTGCAGTTCAAGCGTATTCGCTCAATCGCCGAACTTGAAACTGAACTCGCACAGGCGACGCGCCCTGTGATGCTGGATTTTTATGCGGACTGGTGCGTCTCGTGTAAAGAGATGGAGTCCTTTACCTTTACGAAGCCCAACGTTGTACAGCGGATGAATCAGTTGCTATTGTTGCAAGCCGACGTCACTGCAAATAATCCAGAAGATCGCGCGTTGCTCAAGCGCTTTAAACTCTTTGGTCCGCCAGGCATCATTTTTTTTGAATCGGGTGGGCGTGAACGAAAAGACGTGCGGGTGGTTGGCTTTCAGGATGCCAACCGGTTTGCTGCAAACCTCGATCGCGTACTTTCGCTGAAATAAGTAGACAGACGCAGCCACTCGGTGCGTAAATGACTTTCAATACGCTTCAAAGAATTTACGCTTCATGACATCGCAGCCACTGCCGAGCTCCTCTACTTCGACTATGCCGGTCATTATCTTGCTGGCACTGGCGGCTTTTGCAAGCTCTAGCGCATTTCGCATTTGCGACCCCTTATTGCCTGTGTTGGCCAGTGAGTTTGGTGTGCGTACGGCGCAAGCCTCAAGTGCAGTCACTTACTTTTCGATTGCTTATGGCGTCATGCAGTTTTTTTATGGTCCGGTCGGTGATCGATACGGTAAGTTTTTCGTATTGTCGTTGGCGACGTTTGGTTGCGCCGCCGGTAGTCTTTTGGTGGCCTGTGCGCCGACGCTTGGCATTCTTGAACTGGGGCGCTTTATTTCGGGCGCGACAGCAGCGGGCATCATTCCATTATCAATGGCCTGGATCGGCGATCATGTCCCTTACGAACAGCGACAGGCGACGCTTGCGAGATATTTGCTGGGTTCGATTTCTGGAATTGCCATTGGCCAGTTGTTGGGCGGGGTGTTTGCTGACACCGTCGGTTGGCGTTGGGCATTTGTTTTTTTGGCGATGATTTATCTGGTGGTGGGTGGGCTTTTGATTTCTCGTCGCCACAGTGTGGTCGAGGTGCCCGCAAGTGCTGCCGTGCGTCTGTTGGATCCGGTGCGCGAAGTGTGGGCTCAGCCCTGGGCACGGATTGTGTTGGCTGTCGTCTGCCTTGAGGGGGCGTTTGTCTTTGGTCCCCTCGCTTTTGTGCCAGCGTACTTGCACGAACGTCATGAAATCGCGGTTGCCTGGGCCGGTGGTATCAGCGGTTTATTTGCAGCGGGTGCGCTGATTTATGCGTTTTACGCAAATTATTTTGTACGTCGCTTTGGCGAATATCGCTTGGCCGTGGCTGGCGGCTGCATGATGGCCTTTGCGTTTGCGGTGTATTGGTTTTCTTCGGTTTGGTACTGGGGCGTGCTTGCCAGTATTTTGTCAGGCCTTGGCTACTACCTGTTGCATGCGGTGTTACAAACCCATGCGACCCAGATGGCACCGGCGATACGCGGTACGGCCGTCGCGTTATTTGCATCTTTTTTGTTTTTTGGACAGTCGGTCGGCGTGATTCTGGCGTCTGTCGCAGTAGATCGCTTGGGCTTGGCGGCGGTGTTTCCGATCGGAATTTTTGGCCTGCCTCTTTTGGCGCTCGTCTTTGCCTGGCGTTTACAAAAACGCCAGGCCGTACAAGCAAGCGTCTAAGCTTACTTTTGATTAAGCAGTTTTGCTGCAGCCACCGCAAAGTAAGTCAGGATGCCATCGGCGCCTGCGCGTTTGAAACCGAGCAAGGTTTCCATCATGACCTTGTCATGATCCAGCCAGCCATTGGCCGCCGCCGCCTTGAGCATGGCGTATTCGCCACTCACTTGATAGGCAAAGGTGGGTACCTGAAAGGCGTCTTTGACGCGTCTTAAGACATCTAGGTAAGGCATGCCAGGCTTGACCATGACCATGTCAGCGCCTTCGCGCAGATCGGCTGCAACTTCACGCAGGGCTTCGTCGATATTGCCCGGATCCATCTGATAGGCCAGTTTGTTGGACTTACCTAAATTGTTTGCCGAGCCGACCGCGTCTCTGAAGGGGCCATAAAACGCGCTTGCGAACTTAGCCGAGTACGCCATGATGCGCGTGTGAATGTAGCCATTATCCTCGAGGGCTCCACGAATCGATCCGATACGACCGTCCATCATGTCGCTTGGCGCAACAATATCAACGCCGGACTGGGCCTGAACCAGCGCTTGCTGAGTCAAGATTTGTACCGTGATGTCGTTCATGACATAGCCGTCGGCATCGATCACGCCGTCTTGGCCGTGGCTGGTGTAGGGATCAAGGGCGACGTCGGTCAAAATGCCGAGCTCTGGAAACCGTTTTTTTAAGCCCGCAACCACACGTGGAATTAAGCCGTCGATGTTGATGGCTTCGCCACCCTCAGGTGTTTTGAGCGCTGGATCAATGACTGGAAACAGTGCCATGACGGGGATACCAAGCTTGACGCACTCTTCGGCCACCGGCAACAAGGTGTCAAGTGAATACCGTAACACCCCGGGCATTGACTCAACAGGCTGCTTAACTTTTTTGCCCTCGGTAACAAATACAGGGTATATCAGGTCGTTAACTGAGAGTGAGTGCTCGCGAACAAGCCTGCGAGAAAAATCATCACGGCGTAAACGGCGAGGGCGGTTGCCCGGATAATCGGCAAATACAAGATGTGGAGTTGTCATGGGACGACCTGTGGTGAGATCCAGTTTTCAATTTGCAAGGTGGCTTCTTCGAGGCCGATCCGAGCCGTGGCAGAGAATGGGATGGCGTTTAAAGCCCCGATATCCTCTAGTTCTTTTTTTACAGCAAAGACAGCCTTAATGCGCTGCCCATACGGAAACTTGTCAGCTTTGGTCAATAGGGCTAATACGGGTCGGCGGGTGGGCGCGATCCAGTTTGCCAGGCGGCGATCAAGCTCGGTGACACCGCGTCGAATATCAATGAGTAAAACGATGCCCGCAAGCGATTGGCGGCTTTGCAGATAGCCCCCCAGAATATCGGCCCACTCTTCGCGGGCCCGGTGGGCGACCGCTGCATATCCATAACCGGGTAAGTCGACCAGGTAGCCCAGCCGCTCGTCGGGGTCGAGCGGGTCAGGCAGGCCGAACATGTTGATTAGCCGCGTTCGACCAGGCGTTTTGCTTGAAAACGCCAGACGCTTTTGGTTGGTGAGCACGTTGATCGCGGTTGACTTGCCAGAATTTGAGCGTCCGACAAAACAGACTTCTGGGGCGCCAGGCTCGGGCAACTGGTCGAGGCGGGCAGCCGAAGTAAAAAAGGAAGCATGTTGCAAGAGGGACACTGTAGAGCCTAGAAGAATCAGTTCAGACGCTATTGTATAATCGTGCGTCTAAAACAGTGGTTTTTTGTGGATTAGGTGTTTTGTGTCCCACTCGGCGTCGAGGTCTTCAATGAAGTATTTGTTGTCAAAGGTAGTACTTGCGAGCTGTCTGATGCTCGGTGTTTCTGCCATGTCCCCCAGTATTGCGGCCGATGCCGCCGGCCCTGCTAAGCCAGACGCTGCCAAGGGTGCAACGCTTTACGAACAGGGTGATGCCGCGCGTGGTGTGGTTGCTTGCGTATCGTGTCATGGTGCGGCAGGTAACAGCACAATCCCAGCGAACCCAAACTTAGCGGCACAATCGCACGAATACCTCTACAAGCAGCTCAACGAGTTTCGTCCTAAAGCGGGTGCAACCGAAGCCTTACGCAAGGGCCCAGATGGCGCCCCTTCTGTGATGACGGCGATGGCCGCGTCTTTGACAGAAGCCGATATGCGTAATTTGTCTGTGTACCTGACACAGCAAAAGCTGACTGAGCCCGCAACGGCAACGAACCCAAAGTTACTCGAACGCGGTCAGCATATCTGGCGCGCAGGGATCCCCGATCGTAACGTGCCCGCGTGTGCAGGTTGCCATTCTCCCAACGGCGCAGGCATCCCTGGTCAATATCCACGGTTAGGCGGTCAATATCCAAGCTACATTGAAGAACAGCTCAAGTTGTTCCGCGCAGGGCATCGTGCCAACGGCCCCATGATGAACCAAATCGCTGATCGCATGTCTGACTCAGATATCAAGGCAGTCTCTGATTACGCGGCGGGCTTGCGCTAATCGTCTGCGTGTTACCAACGCAAGCAAGGGGGGGTCGCGAGACACCCCTTTTTTTTTAAATTGACACTGTGACCACACCAAGCACGCCCTCTGGCTCAATTGACAACGACGCTTCGCCTAGCGCAGGCTCGGGTGGACCGCGTTCGAGCTCGACCTGGGTGAATACGCTTGAGCTTTTAAGTTCAATGCGCTTCTCAATCAGTTTGCTGGTGTTTATTTGCATGGCAAGCCTGATTGGTACGGTGGTGGCGCAAGGCCGTTCTGCAAACGCGTATATCGATCAGTTTG
>JBAXLV010000218.1:0-4986 GCA_037134635.1 Alcaligenaceae bacterium | reverse complement strand
CTGCCCGAAACCGGCGACACCCCCCTGGGCCTCGAACTGCAGTGCATATGAAACTGGCGCCTGAATATCGGCCAACTTAACCTTGCCATTGAACTTCGCCGAGACCGGGCCAATCTTGACGGCCACCGTAACCCCGTATTCGTTTTCAGCGGTCTGGTCGAATTTTTCACAGCCTGGGATGCATGACTTTAAAATTTCAGGGTCGTTGAGCGCATCCCACGCTTGTTGTTGCGTCACACTTAAGTGACGATTGCCTTGCATATCCATAGAGTGGTCTCTCAAAAATTACGATTTCAGTACGCTCGCTAAACTTTGCGCCAACTCTTCGAGATGCGCCAGGTTGTGAATTGCAAACGTTGCATCTGCCTGCTTTTGTAACACTTGCGCGCCGCTGGCGATGGGTTGATACCCCTCATAGCGCAGCAAGGGGTTTAACCATAATAGACTGCGGCAGTTACGTTTAAGCCAACTCAGTTCGTGGGCTAAAGCGTCCGCAGTACCCGTGTCGAGTCCGTCACTAATCAACAGCACCACCGTGCGTCGGCCAATCAATTGTCGATGGTGTTGCGAACGCAGCTGCGCTAGTGACGCGCCAATTTGCGTCCCACCGGCGAAGTCGCTGATCAACCGATTTGAGCCCTCTAGCATGGCATCGGTGTCCGCCAACCGAAAAACCGCACTTAAATCGGTCAAGTGATTACCAAAGGCAAATACTGAGCGTGATACTGCACGTGTACTTTGATGTAAAAATGCAAGCATTAAGCGTGCGTAACGCTCCATTGATCCCGAAACATCGATCAAGATTAAAACCGGCAACGCTGTATGACGACGAGACAGATACGGCAGCGTGAGCAGCTCGCCGTCGTAGCGCATCGAGTCGCGCAATGTTCGACCCCAGTCCAAGCGGGTACCTCGCACGCTGCGTTTCATTCGCCGGGCATCGTGCGTTGGCCATGGCAGTGCCATTTCACGCGCAAGCCGCTCGACCAACCTAAATTCACTTGCGCTCAAACTTTCGAAATCGGCGTGTTGTAAGCGCAACCGATCGCTTGCCGACATTGCAGCATCAAATTCTATTTTTTCGTCTTCCCGTGCCGGTTGATTAACCGCAGTGCGCACCGCAGCCAGCGCCTCTTGCGCACGCGCTAACCGCTTAGGCTTAGGGGTCGCCTCAGTCGTTTTGGGTAGCATCTGAGCCAACAACTGCTGCGTCAATTCAGGATTGCGAAAATAAGCGTCAAATAACTGATCGAACACCTCTTGATCTTGTTGGCGACACACGAGCGTTGCGCGTAAGGCTGCATAAAAATCGTGCTTTTGTTCAAGGCCAACTAATAATGCGGACTGCAGGGCTAAGCCGATCCGTGCGCTGTCCATGGGTAAGCCTGCGCGTCTTAAGGTACGCCCAAAACCGATCACATTTTCGGCCATCTTGCCAGTGCGCGCGTCACCTAACAGCATGATTCATCGGTCACAAACTAGTTAGCGTCAGCGGGTGCAAGCAGCGCTTCAAGCAGCGGACCCAACGCAGCAACATCCTCGCGCTGCTTGAACAAGATTCCGACGGTATCTTGGACAACTTCGGGGTCAAGCTGCAGCGTATTCAAAGCCACAAGCGCTTTGGCCCACTCTATACTTTCAGCGATCCCAGGGCTACGACTAAACGCACTCACAAACGGTGCGCCACGCAGTCTCGCAACAAAGGTCGCCACCTGTTCAGCAAGTGCCTCTCCCGCCTCAGGAACTTGCGCCCGAACGATCGTTAACTCGCGCTCACGATCTGGATAATCCATCCACTGATATAAACAGCGTCGCTTGACCGCATCGTTCAAATCACGCGTGCGGTTACTGGTGAGGATCGTCACAGGCGGACACACCGCCTTAACCGTACCAAACTCAGGGATGCTGACTTGGAACTCGCCTAAATATTCTAGTAAAAATGCTTCAAAAGGTGCATCGGCCCGATCCACCTCATCAATCAGCAAGACCGCACCTGGCGCGGGCGATTCAAGCGCCTGCAGCAGAGGGCGCCTGATCAAATATTTTTGCTGGTAGATTTCTCGCTCAAGCTGTTCGGGCTCAGCGTGATTTTGCTGCGCACGCATGTGCATCAACTGCGCTGCATGGTTCCACTCGTACAACGCCTCGCGTTGCTCCATGCCGTCGTAACACTGTAAGCGCACAAGTGGACGGCCGAGGACCTTTGACAGCGCCTTCGCCAACTCGGTTTTGCCTACACCGGGCTCGCCTTCGAGCAGTAACGGCCGCTGCAAGCGCAGACTCAAAAAAACGGCGGTCGCTAAGCGCCGTTCGGCTTCATACCCAACTGATGCCAGCGCTTCAATCAGCGCGTCGATTGAATCAACGCTAAGCGTGCCCGTCATTGAAATTCCCAAAACTTACCCGTGTGCAACGACTGCAGATCTTAGGCAAGGGCCTCTTGAACCGCACGACGCGTTTGAACCTTGATTAACTGAGCACGATACGCTGCCGAGGCATGGATATCACTATTCCGCTCAGATTCATCGACGACAACCGCAGCCACCGACTCGGGCGAGAATTTTTTTGCCAATGCCGCTTCAAGCCCGGCATGCCTGAACACGCCATTGCTGGCGCCGGTCACCGCCACGCGCGCGCCCTGATTCGTATCCGCAACAAACACCCCAACCATCGCAAATCTAGAGGCGCCTTGCTTAAATTTTGCATACGACGCACGTTTAGGAATTGGAAAGCTAATCGCGGTGATCAACTCCCCCGTCTGTAAAGCCGTCGCATACATCCCTAGAAAAAAGTCATCGGCAGCGATTTTACGCGTGTTGGTATGAATCGTTGCGCCCAGCGCCATCACTGCACTGGGGTAACACGCCGCAGGATCATTGTTCGCGACAGAGCCACCCAATGTTCCCATTGCGCGCACTTGCCGATCACCGATACCGCCCGCCAAAGCTGCCAACGCCGGGATATGTTGTTTAACCAACGCGTTTTGCTCGACATCACAGTGCTTAGTCATCGCACCGATGATCAGCTGATCACCTTCTTTGCGTACACCACTCAATTCAGCAATGCGACTTAAGTCCACTAACTTCTCTGGTTGCATGAGACGTTGTTTCATCGAAGCCAGCATGGTCTGTCCACCGGCAAGCGCTTGTCCACCCGCTTGAACCAATTTTGCGGCCTCTGCCAACGAGGCAGGACGATCGTAAGTAAATGCGTACATGGCGTTATTCCTCTCTTTATGCTTTCGCAGACTGAATGGCTTGCCAGACCCGATGCGGCGTCGCTGGCATATCTAGATCTTTCACACCCAAAGGTGCTAAAGCATCCAGCACCGCATTCATCACAGCAGGTGGCGAACCAATTGCGCCCGCTTCACCACAGCCCTTTGTTCCGAGTGGATTGTGCGTGCAGGGCGTGCAGACATGACCTATATTGAATTGCGGAAAATCATCCGCACGCGGCATCGCATAATCCATGAACGAGCCCGTTAATAGCTGGCCGGTTTCACGATCGTAAACGCAGTTTTCAATGAGCGCCTGCCCGATGCCTTGCACCAGACCACCATGCACCTGGCCCTCGACAATCATTGGATTAATGATGGTGCCAAAGTCATCGACCGCGGTGAAACGATCGAGTCGAACCGTACCCGTTTCAGGATCGATCTCGACTTCGGCAATGTAAGTGCCTGAGGGAAACGTAAAGTTTGTCGGATCGTAAAACGCGGTTTCGTTTAAGCCAGGCTCTAGCGTCTCAAGTGGATAGTTATGTGGAACATAGGCTGTCAGAGCCACAGTACCAAACGGGATTTTCTTATCGGTGCCACGTACGGTGAATTCACCGTTTGCGAAGTCGATATCAGTATCCGAGGCCTCCATCAGATGTGCCGCAATCTTTTTAGCTTTCGCTTCAATTTTATCGAGTGCTTTCATGATTGCAGCACCGCCGACCGAAATCGAACGCGATCCATAGGTACCCATGCCAAACGGCACGCGACCCGTATCTCCGTGCACAATATCCACAGCGTCGACCGAGATCCCCAAGCGAGAGGCGACCACTTGCGCGAAGGTCGTTTCGTGTCCCTGACCATGGCTATGCGAACCTGTAAATACAGTCACGCTACCCGTGGGATGCACGCGAACTTCTCCGCATTCAAACAGGCCTGCACGTGCGCCCAGAGCGCCTGCAATATTACTTGGCGCCAAACCACACGCCTCGATATAGCTTGAATATCCGATACCGCGCAGTTTGCCTTGCGCCTTGCTTGCGGCTTGACGCGCTTTAAAGCCTGCAACATCCGCCAGTTTTTGTGACGCGTCCATACAAGCGACATAATCGCCAATATCGTATTGCAGCGCGACGGGGGTTTCATACGGAAACTGAGTAATGAAGTTACGACGACGGATTTCGTCTTGCGGCAACCCGAGTTCAAACGCGGCACGACTGACAATACGCTCAAGCAGATACGTCGCTTCGGGGCGGCCCGCACCGCGATACGCATCAACTGGTGCCGTGTTGGTGAACCAGGCATCTACTTCAGCGTAGACCAACGGAGTCGTGTATTGCCCAGCCAGCAGGGTCGCGTACAAAATTGTTGGCACGCAGGTTGAGAATGTCGACAAATAGGCGCCCAGATTTGCATCTGTATGAACACGCAACGCTAAAAATTTTCCATCTTTATCCAAAGCCAATTCGGCGTGACTAGAGTGATCACGGCCGTGCGCATCAGACAAGAAGGCTTCGCCACGTTCGCATACCCATTTGATATTGCGATTGAGTTTTTTCGAAGCCCAAGTCAAGCAAACGTCTTCGGCGTACAAATAAATTTTGGATCCAAAGCCGCCACCAACGTCCGGCGCGATGACACGCACTTTATGCTCAGGCAAACCCATCACAAACGCCGTCATCAATAAACGTTCGACGTGAGGATTTTGGTTAGAAACATACAGCGTGTAATCATCATTGGCGCGACTGTATGAACCAATGGCAGCG
>JBAXLV010000217.1:0-5025 GCA_037134635.1 Alcaligenaceae bacterium | reverse complement strand
GGCGTCGCGCAGGGCGCGAAGGAAATAGTGCATGAACGGAGATCCTTTTTCAGTTCCTGGAGGCAGTGCCTCTGCTGTCTGTGGCCCAAGGCCCCCAGGGCCCTGTGCCACGCTCTCTATCGGCGCACAATTGTGTGTGGTGCTTGCCGCTGCCGACGATCGCCTGGAGCGATGGGCGCAGCGAGCAAAAACCCTGCTTGGGAATCGGATGGAACAACTACGAAAGCCCAGCCGGAGGGTCTGAAAGACCACCCGGGCGATCTGGCCCCGAAGCGGCAACATGGGGGGTTGCGCGAAACGGGTGCCGGTCTGCCGGGTCGGGAAGGTAGTGATGCGGGCCGCCGCGTTCAAGGGCGGGTTCTGCGGGGATTCTGGGCAATCCGGGCAGGTTCGGCAGCAGTCAGGTCTGCCGGGGGGCCCGGGAGCCGAGCCGCAGTTCGGCCGCGAGCAAGGTGTTGGAGAGGAGCATGGCGACGGTGAGCGGCCCCACTCCCCCCGGCACCGGCGAAATCCAGCCGGCCACGGGAGCCACCGCGGCGAAATCGACATCCCCCACCAGCCTGCCCCCCGGCTTGCCCTCACTGGGGATGCGGTTGATCCCCACATCAATCACCACGGCCCCCGGCTTGACCATCTCCGCCGTCACCATCTGCGCTCGCCCCACGGCCGCCACCAGAATGTCGGCTTGGCGGGTGAGGGAGGGGAGGTCGGCTGAGCGGCTGTGGCAGAGGGTGACGGTGGCATCCCCACCCGGGCCGCGCGAAGCCAAGAGGAGGGCCAGCGGTTTTCCCACAATATCGCTGCGGCCGATGATCACAGCATGCTTGCCGGCCGTCTCAATTTCCGCATCGATCAGCATCCGCTGCACCCCGGCTGCCGTGCAGGGAATGAAGCGGGGCCGCCCCTGCGACAGCAGGCCGGCGTTCTCCGGATGAAAGCCGTCGACATCGCGATCGGCCGGCACGGCATCGAGCACGGCCGTGGTATCGATGTGGTTCGGGAGGGGGAGTTGCACGAGGATCCCATCGGCCGGTTGGTCGGCCTCGCGGGCGGCACGTAAGCTCAAAATCCCCACCAGTTCAGACTTTAGAACTAACTTTCATGCGTATAGCCAGTTTTATGGTTTTGGTTGGCTGAAGGGCGCGATTGTGGCCTACATGCGAAAATTTCATAATGCGACACATTGCACGATGGTGCCAACACAGGGCTTGATGGCAGAGTTGTCAAAAATTGGCTTTGATCGACTAATGGTTGTCCCTCGCGGTGTTGATACAGAGAACTTCTCGCCCGCTAAACGAGACGAACAATTGCGACAGCACTGGGGGGCGAGCGCAGAGACGCAAGTCCTGCTTTCAGTCGGACGTTTGGCAGTCGAAAAAAATCTCGATACCGTCGTGCGCTGTTTTAAGTCCCTGCAAGCCCGGGGTCTACCTGTGCAATTGGTTATCGTTGGAGACGGCCCCTTGCGCCATGCCCTCGAACGCAGTGTCCCCGAGGCTATTTTTGCGGGTACGCGTACCGGCCAGGATCTAGCTAAACACTACGCGAGTGCAGATTTGTTTATTTTTCCCAGTTTGACTGAGACCTTTGGTAATGTGACCATAGAGGCGATGGCGAGCGGCCTGGCTGTGGTGGCTTACAACCATGCGGCCGCCGGGCAGCTCATCGAGCACACGAGAAACGGGATGGTGCTTGCGCCCAACCAAGAGGCGCAGCTGTTCGAGGCCGCCCGCCAAATCGTCGAAGACCCCACTCTGCGCGGCCAAATGCGAGTCGCTGCGCGTCAGACTGCAGTCGATCGCGATTGGACTTCAGTGATTGCGCGCACTGAGAGTATTTTCAGATCCTTAATTGCCAACGAGGATCCGACGAGCGCTTTAAAATCGCCCATGCAGTTAAATACAAATCTCTGAGTACTCTGCAAAGCTCGCTGCAATTGGATACTGTTGCACGGATTGATCGCCATAGCCACTACGGTGAAAAACAAATGGTATGTGGCAGTTGCTTGCACACAGTGCATCGACGTGTGTATCCCCGATCAACAGGCAGTCGCTGGCGTTGACTTGCAAGGACGCAATGGTGGTGAGCAAGGGCAAGGCATGAGGCTTGGCATGCGCCGTCGTATCGCCTCCGGTCACAACTTTAAAATACGAAGACAACCCATGTCGTTCAAGCGCCTGCTTTGCCGAAATCTCGATTTTATTGGTGCATACGGCTAATTGATGACCTCGTGATATTAATTGATCGAGAAAACTCAAAACGTTTGGATATAGAAACGAATGATCGTGTGCTTGCCGTGTGTAGTGCGTCAGGTACGCCTGTTGGATGTCATCAGCGGCCACGGCAGGTGCCTGGACTAGGGTCATCGCCGAGGCCAGAATATCAGATAGCGGCCCATACAAGTTTGGAATGACTTGTTCAGGCGCCAGCGCCTGAAAACCACAGTCAAGCAGTGCTTGATTGGTGGCTTTGCGAATATCGGGCTCGGTATGCATCAGCGTGCCGTCGAGGTCAAAGACGATTGCTGAGTAGTGACTGACGATGTCTTTAGCTGTTTTCATAGTCGAGACACCAAGCCCGCTGGGGTTGCAGCATAGCCGGTCAGCGTGCGGTCGGCATGCAAGAGCTTCCAGTCGAGCATTTTTTGGGTCATCTTCAACAATTCAAGGGTATAGCTCGGATCTTGCGCAACATTATGAAGTTGCGATGGATCTTTCGTCAGATCAAAGAACAGGGGTGGCAACGCTGCAAAATGTACATACTTGTACTGATCGTTTTGAATCACTGAAAGTGCGCACTGATCCATCGCCAGTCCCAAGAAATCTTCTGGTTTTGAATAGTAAATATTTCTGAAATCAAATTCATAATGCACTTCAGTGCGCCAGTCGGTTGGCGCGATACCGGTTTGTAAAAATGGTAATAATGAGTGGCCATCGCATGTTCTGGGGATTGGGCGCTCAAGCCAGTTCAAGATCGTAGGCATCGTGTCAATTGTTTCGGTAAAGTTCCGAACAATATTGCCGCGCGTTGCATTGGCCGCTGGATTCGGATCACGCACAATCATTGGGATGTGGAAGCTTTGATCAAAGTAGCCAATTTTTCCTAGCAAATGGTGATCCCCCAATTGCTCGCCATGATCACTTGTGAGAATGATGAGGGTGTTATCCCATTGCCCTGTTTTCTTCAGGTAGTCAAAGACGCGTCCGATGTGATGATCAACCTCAGACATCAAGCCATAGTAGGTGGCACGCATTTGACGGATTTCAGCGTCTTGCATATCTGCGCCAAGCCCTTGGCCATTTTCAAAGAAGCGACGACGTTCAATTGACTGAAGGTAATACGCCAAGAGTGGATGCTGGGACGCCTCCACATCTTTGCTCGCGGCGCGAATCGGTGGAGGGCAGTCCCTCGGGTCATACATCTCGTGATACGGCGCTGCAGCGCTAAAGGGCGGGTGAGGGCGGTAGTATCCTAGATGCAAGAACCATGGCTTGTTCTCTGTACCTTGCAGGTATTCGAGCGCACGGTCTGTGAACCAGGTGGTGTCGGATAAATGTGCAGGTACCATGCTCGGTTTAGCTGTTGCGCCAATATCAGCCTCGGTAGCACCTTGCGGTAACCAGATATCGTTAGGTTTTTTTGGCATGGCGAAGCCCTGCGATGCTAACCAGGCAAAGTAGGCCTCTTTATCCAGTCCCCATGAACCGACCGGATGCCAACCCTCCATATCTGCCCCTAAGACTTTAAAGCGCGGGTCGTCGGCGGCTGTCTCACGGGGATCAGGTGTCGTGGTGGTGTAGCCAACTAAGGCGGGCTGATAGCCGGCTTTGCGCACTTCTTTTGCGATATTGGTGTGACGCGCATCCAGCGGAATCGTATTCTGCACCGCGCGGTGAGTCATCATATAAAGACCCGTCAGCATTGAGGCACGGCCAGGGCCGCACGGTACTGCTTGCGTGTAGTGCTTAGCGAACGTCACGCCTTCGCTGGCCAGGGATTCTATGTTTGGGGTTTGAATGACGGAGTGCCCAAGGTTTTTGAGCGTGTCACCGCGCCACTGATCGACCACTATCAGTAATACATTTTTTTGTTTGGCTGTCATGAGATGAGTCCGTAAGAAATAAATTAACGTAGCGTTGGATCTAACCTGTCTCGCAGCCAGTCGCCTGTCAGGCTGATCGAGAAGGTCGTCAACACAATGACGCAGCTAGGGGCGAGCAATATCCAGGGGGCGGTTTGTAAATATTCACGTCCGTAGCCCACCATGTTTCCTAGGCTGGTAAGAGGTGGCTGTACGCCCAGGCCTAAGAAAGAAAGGCCTGATTCAAGCAAAATCACTTCAGGAAACGTGAGCGTCATACTGACGATCAACGTGCTCGCGATATTGGGCAAAATATGTCGAAAGTAGACCCGCCAAGAGCTCGCACCGAGCGCGTGTACTGCATTGGCATAGCCCTGCTCATTGGCTGCGATTGTCAGGCTGCGTGTAATGCGGGCGCTGCGCTCCCAGCCATGGCAACCCATCAAACAAATAAAAAGTACAAGTGTGTTACCAAAAAAAGCCAAAACCGCCAACGCAATGATCATAAAAGGGATCGATGCTTGAAAGTCAATCAACGTGAGCACGACCTGCTCAAGCCAGCCTTTGAAATGTGCAGCTAAAAATCCCAAGGTCAGACCGATTACAGCTGAAAGCAATGTGCTGGCAAACGCGATTAACAGACTGACTTGAACAGAGATCAAGAGCCGTGAAAGAACATCGCGCCCTAGTTCATCCGTGCCGAGCAAGTGTCGTGTTGTACCGCCGAAGCCCAATGGAGGTTGCAGGCGTGCCTTGAGGTCAAGCGCAGTATAGGTGTAGGGGGCAATAATATCTGCTAACGCAGCGACGATAAATATCCCAATAATCCAGGCAATCGCCACGATCACGAGGGGTGGGTACTCTTGCCAAAAGTAATGGCTTGACGTTTTTGGAAGTGAAGTGGCGACTGCTGTCATGACTGAGAATGTTTCGCTAAGATTTAT
>JBAXLV010000216.1:0-5037 GCA_037134635.1 Alcaligenaceae bacterium | reverse complement strand
ATACAACTGTACGGAAAAAACATACGCGGCACCCCGACTGATGTGCTTGTTCAGCAAGGTCTTGTCCTCGTGCCTGAGGGACGGCGTCTTTTTAAAAGTATGACTGTCGCTGAGAACTTGCAAATGGGCGCCTATCAGCGTTCAGATCAGTCGGCCATCGCTCGTGACTTTGAACGCTCACTTGAATATTTTCCGGCTTTACGCGAAAAGCTCTCTGTTCGAGCGGGCAGCCTAAGCGGCGGTCAACAGCAGATGGTCGCAGTCGCACGCGCACTGATGGCAGCACCAAAACTGCTACTGCTCGACGAGCCAACAATCGGCTTAGCGCCTGCGATCGTCGACACCATCGCAGACATCATTCAGTCAATCGCTCGAGCAGGCGTTGATATCTTGCTAGTCGAACAAAATGCCGAGATTGCGCTTGAGATCTCTCATTATGCCTACATCATCGAACGCGGCGAAATCGCAATGCACGGGCTCGCCCAAGATCTGTCAAACAGTCCAGACGTTCAACGCGCTTATTTAGGCATTTAATTTTCATAGGATCATCATGGGACGACTATCCAACAAGGTCGCGCTAATTACTGGCGCTGGCGCAGGCATCGGCCGTGAAACCGCACTCCTGTTTGCCCAAGAAGGTGCAAAAATTGCTTTCATTGACAAAAATCCTTCTGGCGGTGCCGAGACCGTCAAACTGATTAAAGCGCAAGGTGGCGACTGTCTATTTATCGAGGCAGATGTCACACAAGCGGAAGAAGTCGAGGCAGCTGTTCAGAGCTGCGTGAAAACCTTCGGTAAATTAAATATCCTGCATAACAACGCAGGCGGCTCAACCGTGAAAGACGGGGCAGTCACTGAAGGCGCGACTGAAGAGTTTTGGCGCAAGATACAACTTGATTTATTTGGCACGTGGCTCGGGTGCCAATATGGCATACCTGCCATTATCGCCAGTGGTGGCGGTGCAGTGATCAATATGACCTCAGTCGTGGCGTTAATTGGTACGCACAGAAAAGACGCTTACACCGCCGCGAAAGGTGCGATCAGCGCCCTCACCCGCTCGATGGCAGTTGAGTATGGTCCGAAAAACGTTCGAATCAATGCGATTGCACCTGGGGCAACGGGTACCGACCGGGTCCTCACATTGCTCAAAGACGATGGGGTCACTTCAAAGTTTCTAGCTGGTCAAATGTTTGGAGTCGTACCTCCAAAAGATGTCGCTTATGCGGCTTTATATCTAGCGTCGGATGAATCGCTTTCTACAACGGGGCATATTCTGACGGTTGATGGTGGGCTCACAATCAACTAAGACACCGAGATTGACATGGCAACAACTGAACAAACAATCTGGCAACCTCGCGCAGAAGATCTCAGCAATTCAAACATTGCACGCTTGATGCAGCGTTTGGGCTTTACTGATTACGAAGCTTTTTATCGCTTTTCGATTGAACAGCCCGCTAAGTATTGGAAAGAAATTAACAAATTCTGCGGCATTGTCTGGTCAAAAGAGTACACCCAATATATCGATACCTCACAGGGGGTTGAATTTCCCAATTGGTTCATGGGTGGAGAGCTCAATTGGGTTGACACCGTCTTACGCTGGTCTGAAGACCCAGCAACCGCGCAACAGCCCGCACTGATCGCAGAGCGCGAGCAAATCTCGCCTGAAATTGTCACCTTCTCTGAATTAAAAATCCGCGTACAGAACTTTGCCGCTGGCCTTTCAAAGCTGGGAATTCAACGTGGCGATCGCGTTGGCCTATTAATCGAAAACGGAATCGAGGCAAACGTAGCCCTACTTGGTTTGTCATATTTAGGTGCCATTGTTGTGCCGCTTTTTAGTGGCTTTGGTGTCGATGCTATTGTTGCTCGGCTCTCTTCTTGTACGGCGCGCATGCTGGTGGCTTCAACTGGTTTTAGCCGCCGCGGGAACTTTGTTGATGCACGTGCAATTGTCGAAGCCGCTTGCGAACAACTCCCGACCATTGAACAAATCATCTGGAAACATTCTCCCGAAGGCCCGCCGCTGAAAGAGGGTGACTTGAGTTGGTCAGTCGTTGCGACGCAAACTTCAGGTCAACACCTCCCGTCCGCAAGGATGTCGCCTGACGATCCCTTTATGGTCATCTACACCTCAGGCACCACTGGCAAACCTAAAGGTCCAGTGCATACCCATGGCGGCTTTCCGCTCAAAATGGCGCACGACTCGAATGTTCATTTTGACGTGCGTCGCGGCGACGTCGTCTGCTGGCCCGCTGATATGGGCTGGATCGCGGGGCCTCTTGTATCAACCATGGCGCTCTTAAATGGCGCCACCTTAGTCACCTATGACGGCGCACCCGACTATCCTGACTGGACTCGGATGGGCAAACTGATCGAACGTTATCGCGTCACCGTTTATGGCGCCTCACCTACACTCATTCGCGGGTATGCCAGTCACGCAGCGGTTGCGCTTGAACCCGACTTATCCTCGATTCGTCTCTTGATTACTGCAGGCGAACCGATCGATCCCGTGCACTTCAAATGGTTTGAAACCTATTTTGGTCATGGCACCTGTCCCATTATTAACGTCACGGGCGGCACCGAGGCAAGCTGCGCACTACTCTCAAGCGTTGTGATCAAACCGATTGCAGCCGGATCCTTTAATACCGCAAGCCCCAGCGTCATGACCGATGTCGTCGATGCTGCAGGGGTCTCGGTTAAAAATGAAATTGGCGAACTATCCATTCGCGCACCCTACGTAGGAATGACACGGTCTTTCTGGAACGACGATGCGCGCTACCTAGATTCATACTGGCGCACAATCCCGGGACAATGGATTCATGGCGATCTAGCCTTGCACGATGATCAAGGCTATTTCTACATTCTGGGACGTTCGGACGATACGTTAAAAATCGCAGGTAAACGTCTAGGGCCGGCTGAGGTCGAAGAAATCTTACTCGCACTCAAAGAAGTCAGTGAGGCCGCCGCAATCGGCGTAGCTGATCCAAGCAAGGGACAGAAACTTGTCGTCTTTGTGATCGCTTCACCTGATTACAAGGGAGAAGCAGCCGCTCTTGAACTATTGATTAAAGACCACGTCGCTAACCGGATGGGCAAGCCTTTTCGCCCTAGTCAAGTCTACATCATGAAAGACTTGCCAAAAACGCGAAGTCAAAAAGTGATGCGTCGGTTGATCCGCAATATTTTCATGCAAGAAAAACTCGGGGATCTCTCGGCACTAAATAACCCGAGTGCAATGGAAGAACTCCAGGAAGTCCTTAAAAAATCAGCACCCTGACACACCTTTAAAGAGACCAATAGGATGGACCTGAACTTAACCGGAAAAAAAGTGCTTGTTACGGGCGCTTCTCAAGGCATCGGCCAGGCACTTGCCGAATCTTTTGCGCGCGAGGGGTGCGAACTCACGGTTGTCGCCCGTTCAGGCGATCGACTCAACGCCCTTGCGAGCGATTTACTTAAACGCTTCAATGTACCAACACGGGTGATTGCCCTAGATATGACGCAAGCCGGTGCAGTTGAAAAAATTGTGGCCCAAGCTTCTGATATCGATATTTTAGTCAATAACGCCGGCACAATCCCTGGGGGCAACCTGTGGGATGTCAACGCGACTCCATGGCGCGAAGGCTGGGAGCTGTAGGTCTTGGGATACATTGATATGACCCGAGCTTTCTACCCAATCTTCAAAGCGCGCGGGCAAGGCGTCATCATCAACAATATTGGCATTGGTGGTGAGAACTATGATTTTGATTACGTCGCCGGCACTACCGGCAATGCCGCGCTGATGGCCTTTACCCGTGCGATTGGCGGCAGAAGCCTACGCGATGGCATTCGGGTGCTTGGGGTTAACCCAGGCGCCGTTTCAACCCCCCGGATCGAGAAGGTTTTGCGTCGTCGTGCAAAGGACCAGTTTGGCGATGAAAGCCGGACTGGCGAGCTACTGGCCAAACTTCCTTTGGGTCGTGCGGCCACATCCGAAGAAATCGCCGACTTATGCGTCTATCTGGCTTCTGATAAGTCGGCCTATACCTCTGGATCGATCTTTACGGTAGACGGCGGCATCACCTCGGCACGCTCGATCGTCTGATTCACTAGGCCCTGCTAGGTGGGGTATGATCTTGCGCACATCATACGTGCGCTTGTCGTATCGTCATCCTCTTTTAATCAATCGACTGAAAACATGAACTGGTTTGCTCGTCCTGCAATCACTGCAATATTCCTTCTGTGCGTCTTCGGGGTCCCTTCCATCGGTCGTACGCAAACGCCAACAGCCACGCCGTCACAAGAAGTCGCCTCGCGCGCACCTACGACTACACCCAGCGAACCCGTAGCCGCATCCGTGGTCAGCGCTCAGCCAGTGCGCAATGCTTCGTCAAACAAACAAGGGCAGTACTTTGTCGGCTCGCATCCTACTCCTGAAGCATTTCCATTTTTAACGACCGATAATAAAAAGGCGGCCGATGAGTCTTGGGCGGTCTATCAAAAAGATCACGGCTTATTAATGACAGACTGGGCGAAGAGTGAAATTCGTTTCTCTGGCGCAGGTACTGTTTTCTACCCATTTTCTGGCCCCGATTTTGTAACCGTGAATCAACTTTATCCTGACGCTGATCGCTACGTCATGGTCGCCATGCAAGCGGCAGGTGAACCTGCGCTGCTTGCGCAGATGCCACCCGAGCGTGCGCAACATTTTCAAACCAAATTTTTGCGCGAATGGAAACGCTTCGCAAATAACGCTTTTTTTATTACGGCTGAACTTGAGGCTGATCGCTTCGCTAAAAGCACCCATATCGGCATCACGACAATTCTGATTACCTTTGCACTTTATACGGGCTACGATGTGGCGGAGCTCTATCCCATCGCCTACGATCCTGCTTCAGGGCAGCCTCAATTTTTCCCTTCTGATAGAAATACCGGGTCACGATCTCCATTTTTAGCAACTCTACCACCTGATCCCTGTATTTTTTCATATCATCTTTCTTATCAGTCTCCATCCGGCCTTTCAGATGATCATACTCTTCCTTCAGGGCATCGTAATAG
>JBAXLV010000215.1:0-5055 GCA_037134635.1 Alcaligenaceae bacterium | reverse complement strand
GTTGATTTGCCGACGTTGGGCAAACCAACGATGCCACATTGCAGAGCCATGAGAATCCCAAAAATTCAATAAGTGAATACAGCTGTATAGAATAGGAGTTTAACCGCTCTCGTCTAAGGTTTTGCGGTCTGACGGATGAAACAACAAGAACCTTGCCCGAACTTTCAAAAAAATGATGAACCTGCCGCAGCTTTTGGCTCGACCCGATGGATCGTTGACAGAATTATTGGCGACGGTCGCCCAAATGCGTCCAAAACACCCTGCTCTCGTCTTGAATGACCAGACACTGAGCTATTACGAATTTGACAAACTCGTCTCGCGTGTGGCCGTGAGCCTGCAGCGCGATGGCCTGCAGCCTGGCGATGTGGTGGCAGTGTGCGCCAGCACCTCGTTTGAGTATGTCGCCGTATTTTTTGGTGCGCTTCGGGCCGGTGGCGTCGTGACGCCGTTGCCGCCGTCGGCCAGCGCGCAAAATTTAACAGGCATGCTAGTTAACTCAGGCGCGCAGTGGCTCTTTCGGGATCAAGGCGTGGCTCAAACCTGGCCGCTTGCACTTACTGGCGCGACGTTCAAGACCATCTGGCTGGATCAAACCCAAGATACAGATGCCTGGTCAACCTGGCTCAGCGAAGGTGCGCAGCCAACCCCGGTCCCGATGGATCCTGAGCGAGCGTTCAATCTGATTTATTCCTCAGGTACAACCGGGGTCCCCAAAGGGATTGTGCAACCCTGCTCGATGCGCTGGGCTCACACGCAGCGCGCGGCCTTAAATGGCATGGGCATCAATACCGTGTTGCTTATCTCGACACCCCTCTACTCAAACACAACATTGGTGCCGTTACTACCGGGGCTGGCCCTGGGCGCGACCGTGCTGATGATGAGCAAGTTTGACGCACGCAAATACCTTGAACTAGCCGCCACACATCGCGCCACGCATACCGTACTCGTACCTGTGCAATACCAGCGTTTAATGGACGAGCCGAGCTTTGATACGTTCGATCTATCCAGCTTAAAAACCAAGGGATCGACGAGCGCACCGTTCAGTGCTGCACTCAAGGCTGAGGTTTTACGGCGCTGGCCAGGCGAACTCAATGACGTGTACGGGATGACAGAAGGCGGCGTGCGCTGCGAGCTGAAGGCGCATTTACATCCCGACAAATTGCACACAATCGGCCAGCCCTCAGCAGGACATGAGATTCGCATGATTGACGAGCATGGGGTCGAGCTCGACGCAGGGCAAACTGGTGAGATTGTTGGTCACTCAGCGGTCATGATGAAGGGTTATCACGGCCTGCCAGAAAAGACGCGCGAAATCGAATGGTTTGACGCAACCGGCAAACGCTTCATTCGCACCGGAGATATCGGTCGCTTTGATGCAGACGGTTTTGTGATTTTGTCAGATCGCAAAAAAGACATGGTGATCTCAGGCGGTTTTAATATCTATCCAAGCGATCTCGAAGCAGAGCTCGAACAGCATCCTGACGTCGCTGAGGCCGCCGTCATTGGCGTACCCTCAAGGGCTTGGGGCGAAACACCTGTTGGCTATGTTGTCTTAAGGCCGGCGGCGACCATCGATCGAGATGCGCTACTGGCCTGGGTCAATGCGCGCCTGGGCAAAACGCAGCGTCTGTCGGATTTGATTTTGATTGCCCATCTACCACGCAATGAAATTGGCAAAACGCTTAAGCGAGAATTACGCGAGCAATACCTTCGCAAGTAAAAGTCATCGCTTAAATATTATCTAGCAATTGCAAAGCCAGCCACGCCACGGCCAACGGGCCCGCGTTGAACAAACCGTGCAGCAAGATTGCAGCGCCCACACCTCGCTGCACGCGTATCCAGCTCAACACCAACCCCGTGACCCATTGCGGTGTCACGAGCACGACCATCATCCACCCTTCCATCTCGGTGAATTCGAAATTCTTAATGTGTAACGCAGCAAAACCTAAGACAGACGCGTGCAGCACAAACGGAAACGCACGTAGATACCAACGTAACCAACGATAGCTCCACGCACGCGCAGCCGTGGTTCGCGCACACACCCACCAAACGGACAAGACCGACGTCGCAAGCAAGCTACTTGCCCACCAGGTCAACCCATTGAGCAAAACAATCACCATCACGGGCACAAACCACAAAGCGATCGCGGGTCGGCGCAAGCCAAACCTGAACAATAATTCTTCAACCAGCGGCGCCCACAAGATCGCCTGTAGCCACGGCAAGTTGTGTACGCTGATTCGGTGTGCGGCTCCGCTCATTTCAAACACGGCCAGTACCGCGGGGCCCAACACCAATAAATTGATTGTCCAAAGCGTTGCGACCCACGCCAACAAACGCAAGAGCGTGATGTTGGGCCACCAATCCGTCAGCCAGCCACTCACACGAGTCGTCTGTGACACGTGACGTTTGACGCTTGGGCGCCAAACAAAGCTCAAAAATTGTTTGAAGTCCTCACGAAACCGCGTACCGATCATGTAGGATTATCACGATGCAGTTGACCTGTCGCTTTAGCAAAATCACCCGCTAAAAACAAAGGGATCACCGCGCGACAACGCGTCACGCAGTTGTCGATGGCCTCTTGATCTTCGCGCCGCGGCGCGTGCAAGACAAAGTCGGCCACCTCTTGTGCCAACGATAAGGTACGCGGATGCCCGATGCCTAAGCGCAGACGCCAAAAGTTTGCGCTACCCAGTACGGACTCGATATCGCGCAAGCCATTGTGCCCAGCGTGTCCGCCTCCTTGCTTGACCTTAACCTGTCCGGGCATCAAATCGAGTTCATCATGCAGCACAAGGATGTTTTCTGGCGCAAGCTTATAAAACCGAGCCAAGGCGCCCACACATTGCCCCGACTTGTTCATGAAGGTTTGTGGCTTGGCTAAAAAAACTTGGTCGTTGGCCACACGCGTCTTGGCAACCATGCCAAAAAAAGTTTTTTCATGTGTGAAGTTTGTTTTTAAGTCTGTCGCAATATCATCCACAAGCCAAAAGCCGGCATTGTGACGGGTTTTGACATACTCATTGCCTGGGTTACCCAGGCCAACAATCAGTTTGATCGGTATCGACATGTCTGCATTAGAAAGCAAAAGCCCCACCCGCGCAAAGCTTGGATAGGGCTTTTGTCAAAGACCCCTGGCAAAACCTGCGCCCGCCAGGGCAAAGCGTGCTTCTGATACTTACGCGGCTGGGGCAGCGCCCGCAGCTGGTGCACCTGCCGGCTTGTCTTCGTCTGCGTCATCGGCTGGACCGCCTTTGACCAAGGCTGTTGCCAGCACAGGGTTCACATCGCCACGGTGCGCAAGGTAAGTCACGCCTTTAGGCAAGTTGATATCGGCCAAATGAATCGAAGCACCCGCCACCAAGTTTGAGAGGTCGACTTCAATAAAGTGAGGCAAGTCAGCGGGCAAGCAAGAGATTTCGATTTCAGTAAAGAGATGCGAAATGATGGCTGCGCTAAGCTTCACTGCAGGTGAGCTATCTGCATTGGTAAAGTGCAAAGGCACCTTGGTATGCAGTTTTTGGTTTGCATCGACGCGTTGAAAGTCAACGTGCATCACGATTTGTTTATAGGGATGCCATTGCACTGAACGCAGCAGCACTTGCTGGCTTTTGCCATCAAGCTGCATATCCAGAATAGATGAATGAAATAGTTCTTTGCGCAAGGCATGAAAAATTTCGTTGTGATCGAGTTCGATATTAGCGGGCTGTTCTTTGCCACCATAAACAATGGCTGGAACGCGGCTCGCACGGCGCAGGCGGCGGCTCGCACTCGATCCCTGTACGCTACGTGGGGTTGCATTGAATTGCATAAAAACTCCAAATTAGGTGAAGAACACCCGGTTAAAACACTGTTCGACATCGAACAGCGATGTTGCACACCACCGCGACCAGTGGCCTGCAAATTTTTTATCCAGCCTACGCTGGATTAAATCTAATCAACAAACAACGAACTGACTGATTCGGCGTTTGAAATACGTAAAATCGTTTCGCCAAGCAAGGCCGCACAAGAGAGCTGGCGAATTTTGCTACAGGCACGCGCCTGATCAGAAAGCGGAATAGTGTCGGTAACCACAAGCTCGGTAAGCTCAGAGTCTTGGATACGTTCAATCGCACCGCCCGACAACACCGCGTGGGTACAGTAGGCATACACGCCACCCGCGCCACGCTCTTTCAGCGCTTGCGCTGCTTTGCAAAGTGTGCCGGCCGTGTCAACCATGTCATCCATGATCAAACACGTGCGACCATCCACCTCACCAATAATGTTCATTACTTCAGAGACGTTCGCTTTTGGCCGGCGCTTATCAATGATCGCCAGATCAGCTTCTAGCTGTTTAGCCAAGGCACGCGCACGCACCACGCCGCCGATATCGGGAGAGACCACCACGAGGTTGGTCAAGTTACGGCGCCAGATATCGCCGAGCAAAATCGGCCCTGCATAAATATTGTCGACCGGGATATCAAAGAACCCCTGAATCTGATCTGCATGAAGATCCATCGTCAGGACGCGATCGACACCCGCCACCTGCAACATGTTCGCCACGATCTTGGCCGAGATGGCGACCCGGGCAGAGCGCGGACGACGATCTTGGCGACCATAACCAAAATACGGAATCGCGGCGGTGATACGCCCAGCCGAGGCTCGGCGCAAGGCATCGACCATCACCATGATTTCCATCAGATTGTCATTGGTTGGCGCGCAGGTTGGCTGCAACACAAACACGTCTTTACCGCGAACGTTTTCGTTGATCTCAACCATGACTTCGCCATCTGAGAAGCGCCCCACAGACATTTTGCCCAAGGACATATCAAGATGATTCACTACATCGACCGCCAGCCGAGTATTGGCGGTGCCGGTAAAGATCATAAAACTATCATTGGCCATGGTTGAGGCAATCACAGACAGTAAGTCAATCGGACAGAAAACAAAAAAGCTGTTGAACATGAGCCTGGCACTTAATTGGCGAATCCAATGGCAAACAAGTTCAACAGCTACGCACTGTTGGGGCTGGGGAGGAAGGATTCGAACCTTCGCATGCCGGAATCAAAATCCGGTGCC
>JBAXLV010000214.1:0-5073 GCA_037134635.1 Alcaligenaceae bacterium | reverse complement strand
CAATTTTGCGGCAAGTTGTGACAAAGCGCGGTTATGGTCAAGGCGCAGCATGGCGGTGAAGTTTTTGGCAGGCAGGTCAGGCGCCGATTTCATGGCGATATAGCCATTGGTATTGGCTGGATTGCCGACAACAAGCACTTTCACATTGCGGTGGGCGACTTCATTCAGGGCCTTGCCTTGTGCTGTAAAAATTGCGGCATTCACGGCTAACAAATCGGCACGCTCCATTCCGGGGCCGCGGGGGCGTGAGCCGACCAGTAAAGCAACTTCGACATCTTTAAAGGCTTCGCGAGGATCGCCGTGTGCGGTCATGGATTGCAACAGCGGAAACGCGCAATCGTCGAGTTCCATCATCACGCCTTTGAGCGCTTTTTGTGCTTTTTCGTCAGGGATCTCAAGTAGTTGTAAGATCACAGGCTGATCTTTACCGAGCATTTCACCTGAAGCGATGCGAAACAAGAGGGCGTAACCGATTTGGCCGGCAGCACCGGTGACCGCAACGCGCACGGCGGGTTTAGACATAGTTTTCTCCGAGAGGGCTGAGTTAATTGCTAGGATGTAAGAAAGAGGAAAGGTGTTAATTGCTCTGTATAACAAGCAGTTTAGCTTTTTTGCGTCGACCCAATCCTGAGGCGTGGGGAGGCTTGATTTCAGAGGGCGATGCTAGAGCAAATTGACGGCGGAGTCAACCAATCATATATCTTATATAAGACAGAAGAGTCGTGGACTTACGGGGGCGGTTATGACACAATACCCGTATGTGTTTAACCCGTCCTGCCCATGCCTGAAGCCTTAGCCCGTAAACCCCTGTTGGCATCGAACGCAACCGGTGCTGCGGCGTTTAGTCCGCTTTACCAACAGATTAAAGACTTGTTGGTGCGGGCGCTTGACCGCGGCGACTGGAAACCTGGCGAGGCCATTCCAAGCGAAACCGAGTTGGCGCTACGTTTTCAAGTCAGCCAGGGTACGGTGCGTAAGGCGGTTGACGAGCTTGCCTCCGAGAATCTATTGATCCGCCGGCAAGGTAAAGGTACCTTTGTTTCAACACACCACGAGGCCCGCGTTCGGTTTCGCTTCTTAAGACTCGCGCCCAATCTGGGCGAACCACAACCCGCTGAAAGCCAAATTCTTGACTGCCGTCGGATTCGTTCAAGCGCTGAGATTGCCCGGGCGCTTGACTTAAAGGCTGGCGACCCGGTTGTGGCCATTCGCCGTCTGCTGTCGTTTGCGGGCGTGCCAACCGTCGTGGACGACATTTTTTTGCCGGGTGCACTGTTCAAGGGGTTGACGGCTGATTTGCTCAATGGTTACTCGGGGCCGCTGTATGGCTTTTTAGAAACCGAGTTTGGTATCAGTATGGTGCGTGCCGAAGAGAGGCTTCGCGCCGTCGGTGCTGACGACGAGATAAGCACTCTGTTGGCCATTCCCAAAGATACCCCTATGCTTAAAGTGGATCGTATTTCGTTCACCTACGCCGATCGTCCGGTAGAATTACGTGTGGGTCACTATGTGACTGATCGGTATCATTATCGTAATAGTTTGAATTAATTGACTTAAATGATTCATTTGAACCGATGGCGCACATCGGCGAGAATATAGTGTTAATCCTAATAAAACGTTTTTAAATCGAGGTCGTTATGTCTGACACAGCCCCAAAGCCGCGTCCTCAGTTCCGCAACATTAATGTGACGGATTTGATGCATTACCGCTTGCCCATGGCAGGTAAGGTTTCAATTCTTCATCGAATCAGTGGTGCTGCATTATTTTTATGCTTGCCTTTGTTGATCGCCTTGTTTTCCATGAGCTTTGTATCTGAGGCGGGCTTTGCCTCGATGTCTAAAGTCGTTGGCCACCCGCTCATGAAACTTATTTTGCTTGGTTTGATCTGGGGGTATCTGCACCACTTCTGCGCGGGTATTCGCTATTTGCTACTTGACCTGCACATTGGCGTTGATAAAGAGTCATCAGCCAAAAGTGCAAGCATGGTCATGGGCGTGAGCCTCGCACTTACGGTTGTGTTTGGTCTTAAATTGTTCGGAGTCTGGTGATAATGGTTCCTATTGAAAAAATTGGCCCTAAGCGCTTGGTGGTCGGTGCGCATTACGGCACGGGTGAATTCATCATTCAGCGCGTCACTGCCATCATTCTGGCGATCTATACCCTGGTGTTATTGGTAGGGGTTCTGACGATGTCAGGCTTTACCTACAAGGGTTGGAAAAACCTCTTCACTTTCAGCTGTTTTGATATTCCGATGGGTCAGTTGTTAGCGACTCTCGCGATGTTCTCGCTTGCCTGGCATGCCTGGATCGGTATCCGCGATATATGGATGGATTACGTCAAGCCTGTAGGTATTCGTTTGTTGTTACTGGTCCTCACTATTTTGTGGTTGGCTGGATCAGTCGTGTACTTCGTACACACCCTCTGGAGAAACTAAGCCGTGGTCGCTGTCAAATCATCTTTACCGCGCCGTCAGTTTGATGTGGTGGTCGTGGGGGCCGGCGGTGCCGGCATGCGTTGTTCGTTGCAGCTCGCAAACGCCGGGCTTTCTGTTGCAGTCTTGTCCAAGGTGTTTCCAACCCGCTCGCACACTGTCGCGGCGCAGGGTGGCATCGGGGCCTCGCTTGGCAACATGAGCGAAGACAACTGGTACTGGCACATGTATGACACCGTTAAGGGGTCTGACTGGCTAGGCGACCAAGACGCAATTGAATTCATGTGTCGCGAAGCGCCCAACGCTGTGTACGAACTCGAACACATGGGCATGCCTTTTGACCGCAATGCCGATGGCACAATTTATCAACGTCCGTTTGGTGGCCACACCGCGAACTTCGGTGAAAAACCAGTGCAACGTGCGTGCGCTGCAGCCGATCGTACCGGTCATGCGTTGTTGCATACCTTGTACCAACGCAATGTGGCCTCGCGCACACAGTTTTTTGTTGAGTGGATGGCGCTTGATCTGATTCGCAATCAGGCGGGTGATGTTTTGGGCGTGACCGCGCTCGAGATGGAAACCGGCGAGATCTATATCTTTGAAGCCAAGACCACCGTGATCGCCACGGGCGGTGCCGGTCGTATTTGGGCCGCCTCAACCAACGCCTTTATTAATACGGGCGATGGCATGGGAATGGCGGCACGTGCCGGCATCCCCATGATGGATATGGAGTTCTGGCAGTTTCACCCAACCGGCGTTGCAGGTGCGGGTGTATTGATTACCGAAGGCGTGCGCGGCGAGGGCGGAATTTTGCTCAATAAAGATGGTGAGCGCTTCATGGAACGCTATGCGCCAACGCTTAAAGATTTGGCGCCTCGCGATTTTATTTCGCGCTGCATGGATCAAGAGATCAAAGAAGGACGAGGCTGTGGCCCGGACGGCGCTTACGTGCATCTGAAGCTTGATCATCTGGGTGCAGACGTCATCAATAAGCGCCTGCCTTCGATTCTTGAAATTGGTCATAAATTTGCAAACGTTGACGCGACTAAAGAGCCGATCCCCGTTGTGCCAACGATCCATTATCAAATGGGTGGTATCCCTTGCAACTACAACGGTCAGGTCACGACGTGGGATGGTAAACAAACGAATGTTGTAAACGGCTTATATGCCATCGGTGAATGTTCGGCTACCTCTGTACACGGTGCAAATCGGTTGGGTACGAATTCGCTGTTAGACCTCATTGTGTTTGGTCGTGCTGCGGGCAATCACATTGTGGCCGCTCACCCCGAGCGTCAACATGCCCATCAGCCTCTGGCGCAAGAGTCGGTTGATTTTTCTCTTGAGCGCGTCAATAAGCTTGAAACGCGTACCAAAGGCGAAAAAACCCAGGTTGTCGGCAACGAAATTCGTAATGCGATGCAACAGCACTGCGGTGTGTTTCGCACACTCGCTTCGCTCAACGAAGGTGTCAAAAAGATCGATGCCCTGGCTGAAAAAGTCGATAACATCGCCTTTACCGATAAGTCAAAAGTGTTTAACACTGCGCGTATCGAAGCGCTTGAACTGAGCAACATGATTGAAGTTGCGCGTTCAACGATTCATTCGGCAGCTGCTCGCACTGAAAGTCGTGGTGCGCATGCGCTCGATGACCATCCAACACGTGACGACGATAACTGGATTAAACACACGCTTTGGTATTCAGAGGGTAATCGCCTCGATTACAAACCTGTGCAAATGCAGCCACTCACCGTCGAAAGCTTTCCGCCTAAGTCGCGCACCTTCTAAGACAAGTTACCTGGATACCTATCATGAGCACCAAACGCATCGTGAAGTTTGAAATCTACCGCTACGATCCCGATAAGGATGAGCGTCCTTACATGCAAAAGCTCGAGGTTGAGCTGCAGCCAACCGACAAGATGTTGCTGGATGCGTTGATTCGCATCAAGATGGATGTCGACGACAGTTTGGCGTTGCGTCGTTCGTGCCGTGAAGGCGTGTGTGGCTCTGACGCTATGAACATCAATGGCAAAAACGGTTTGGCCTGCACGACCAACATGCTCGAACTCACTGAGCCCGTGGTCCTGCGCCCCTTGCCTGGTCTGCCTGTGATTCGCGACTTGATCGTGGATATGACACATTTCTTTAATCAATATCATTCGATCAAGCCATATCTGATCAACGATACGCCGCCACCCGAAAAAGAACGTCTGCAAACGCCTGAGGCACGCGACGAGCTCAACGGCCTGTACGAGTGTATCTTGTGTGCGTGCTGTTCAACCTCTTGCCCATCGTTCTGGTGGAACCCAGATAAGTTTGTTGGTCCTGCCGGTTTGCTGCAGGCATATCGCTTTATCGCGGATACACGCGATCATGCGACTGCCGATCGCTTAGATAATCTTGAAGATCCGTATCGTTTATTTCGCTGCCACACGATCATGAATTGTGTTGACGTTTGCCCCAAGGGATTGAACCCCACTCAGGCGATCGGCAAGATCAAAGAAATGCTCGTGCGTCGCACGGTCTAGGTGACTGTCTCCGTGAGTCGGTTGACTGATATGGATCGTACAAGGCTACGCTGGCGCGCCCGGCGTGGCTTGCTTGAAAATGATTTGATGTTGACGAAGTACCTCGATGCGTTCGAG
>JBAXLV010000213.1:0-5077 GCA_037134635.1 Alcaligenaceae bacterium | reverse complement strand
GCAGCGGATGCCATCGAAAACTGTCCGAAAACAATCGTGTGATATCCCTTAAGCGACTCTACCTTTTCAGCAATAATTTGGTCATGCCTTGCGTGATCGCCCGCCATCAAGGCATCAAAGGCACCCTCGACCAACATAGCGTCAACCTCAAGCGTGGTGCCGCGCAGCGCTAGCATTTCATTAAGCTCTTCTGTGAGCGCCGGAATTGACGGACCAAAGGTCGTCAACAACGCCACTTTTCCTCCGCGCTCAATGACCTCTTCAAACAGCGCTTCATTAGGCGTCAAGATCGGAATAGTATGTTTAAGTTTCAAACCTTCAATCGTTGAGCCAAAAGCAGAACACGTAAACAAAATTGCCGTTGCCTCTGCGGCAACACAGTATTGACCCAGCAAATCAAAACGCTTAGGGATCGAATCGGGTAAACGACCGGCTTCACGCACATCCAACACCAAAGAATCTTCTAGTAGATTCATGACACGCGCTTCGGGCCACAGCGCCGCAAAGCTTGCAAGCGCAGGCTTCACTGAGACATCGCCCGCATGAATCAAATAAATTTTTTGTAACGCTGCCATTGCCATCCTCAATACTAAAAACAAACTTCAGCAAAATTCAATCTCACGCCATTCGGGCTGAGTATTGAAGCCCTCAAGATCTGAACGATTTCAATTTAACTGTCTTTTAAATGACAAGACGTGCTCGAAGATCGGCAATTTGTGCATCGCTATAACCAAATTCACGCATCACCTCGTCGGTTTCACCGCCGCGCGCAGGCGTGGCCGTACGAATCTCACTTGGTGTCCGTGACAAGCCGACCGGTTGACCCACAACTTCGATGTCTCCGAGTTCGGGATGATGCACTGCCGTTGCGATTCCCAAATGACGCGTCTGAGCATCTGCGAACACTTGATCCATACGATAGATCGGACCACAGGCTACGCTCGCGGCTTCAAAGCGTTCGATCCACTCTTGCGTTGAACGCGTACTGGTGATCGCACCGAGCTCTTGATTAAGCGCGACGCGATTGGTCGAACGCAATTTACCGGTTTTATATTCTTCTTTGGCCAACAAATACTCACCATCAACCGCTTTGCAAAGTCGCTCCCACATCTGCTGCGCACCGGCTCCCGCTATATTGATATGGCCGTCCGATGTTGGGAACACGCCAGTCGGAATCGACGTGGGATGATCGTTACCCGCCTGTTCGGGAATCTCTTTATTAATCAGCCAGCGCGCTGCCTGAAAATCTAGCATACCGATCATGGACTCTAGCAACGATGTTTGCACCCACTGGCCCTGGCCCGACTCTTCGCGTTCGAGCAACGCAGTCAACACACCCAACGCGCAAAACAAGCCCGTCGCCGAGTCGGCAACAGCAATGCCGGCGCGCACCGGACCTTGGCCCGGCAGACCGGTAATGGCCATCAGGCCTCCCATGCCTTGCACAATCTGATCGTAGCCAGGTCGCTTAGCGTAGGGGCCATCCTGACCAAAGCCCGAGATACTCGCAAAGACCAAACCCGGGTTCGTTTTACGCAGACTCTCGTAATCGATCCCCAGTCTAAACTTCACGTCTGGGCGAAAATTTTCAATAATTACATCCGCCTGATCTGCCATCTTTTTAAAAATTGCAATGCCTTCAGCTTCTTTTAAGTTCAAGGTCAAGCTGCGTTTGTTTCGATGCAAATTTTGAAAATCAGGGCCTAAGCGACTATCGCCCCAGCCGTCGCTCACGCCTAAGGCCTCTGGCGTTTCAATCTTAATCACGTCGGCACCCCAATCCGCAAGCTGTCGCACAGCCGTGGGCCCAGAGCGTAGGCGTGTCAGATCAAGCACTTTAAATCTAGCCAACGGGCCGCGACGAGTCGTAGTCATTTTTATTTCCTCATGGATTTTTGTGTTTGTGCGACTGCACCCCAACGGTGATAGTCACGCTCAATCAACGCTGCAAATTCTGCAGCGGTTCCGGTTTGAATTTCAAAACCGGCGGCCGTTAAATTCTGTTGTACGTCGGGCATCGCCAAAATCTTGTTGATCTGTTGATTGAGCAATTGCACGATTGCATCAGGCGTACCCTTGGGGGCAACAATGCCATACCAACCATTTGCCTCAAAGTCTGGATATCCTGCTTCAGCTGCACTGGGCACATTGGGCAAGGCGGTCACCCGTTTGTGGCCCGTCACCGCCAGCGCCCGAAGCTTACCCGCCGCCAGTAACGGAATCGCCGAGGGCAGACTGGCCACCATCACGTCGATGTCGCCGCGCGATAATTCAACCACCGCTGTCGTCGCATTTTTGTAGGGAATGTAAAGCATTTTTGTATCTATTAGGTTTTGAAACAGCACCCCAATTAGCTCAGTTTGTGATGAGGTCGACGCAAACGTCGCACCGCCCTTTTTTTCTTTTGCAAACTGCGCAAATGCTTTCAAATTTTGATAGGGTGCATCGGGATACGTCACCAATAAATAGGGCTGATTAACGCCAACAGCCACGGCAACAAAGTCTTTAAGCGGCTCATAACCAATGTCGTTGTAGACAAAGGGGTTCACGGCCAGAGTACTCACAAAGCCGATCGTCAAGGTGTAACCGTCTGGGGCCGCTTTTGCACCATAGGTCGTTCCAATGCCACCCTGAGCACCCGGCTTATTCTCGACCACGACCGTTTGCTGCAGCGCTTCGCCCAGCTTTTGCGCCATCACGCGTGCAAACGCATCCGTGCCTCCCCCGGCCGCATTAGGGACAACCAACCGAATGGTGCGCTCGGGATAAGCATGCGCAAGGCTTGAGGTCAGCAAAACGAGCATGCCGCACAGGCCCAATGAGACCACACGCAACAATCGTAAAATCTGTTCTTCCAACTTCTGTCTCCAGGGTTGTTTCAACCCTTAACTTTTCTTAGTGACGTCTAGGCGCCCGCTTCGCGCATTTTCAGTGACGCGAGGGGGTTAGCATACCTGAGCCCCCTGCGTTATGCAGCAGATCCCATCAGCGCCTGGCGCGGCAAAGAGGCACAATGTCATTTTTGCATCAATTCAAGGCTTTTAAATATGGCTGTTACCGCGAACTCAACTGAACCGACGACCCCCGCACTCAGCGTCGCCGGAAACATCGCCACGATTCGCTTACGCAACCCCGCCTACGCTAATCGCCTAAGCCCAGCCGACTTAGACGTCATCAAAAGCCATTTAAAAACGGTCAACGCTAGCGCTGAGGTTCTCGTTTTAAGATTTATTGCCGACGGTAAATATTTTTGCAGCGGCTATGACATCTCGTCACTCGCTGCCGATTCTGCGCCATCCTCTACGTACTTCGGCGATACGGTTGACCTCATTGAGCAAGCCCGCCCCATCACGATCGCTGCGGTTAACGGTGGCGTGTATGGCGGTGGCACCGATTTGTGTTTGGCCTGTGACTTTAGAGTTGGGGTAGTTGGCGCCAATATGTTTATGCCTGCCACCAAGCTAGGCCTTCATTTTTATCCCGGCGGCATGGTGCGTTACATCACGCGCTTAGGCCTGAACAATGCAAAAAAACTGTTTTTGACCAGCGAAAAAATCGAAGCCGACGAAATGCTGAGCATAGGATTTTTGACTGAACTTGTTTTACCAGAGCAGCTCGCGACGCGCGTCGATACCTTAAGTGAACAGCTTGCAGGCATGGCGCCGCTGTCATTACTTGGTATCAAGAAACATCTGAACCTGATTGCACGAGGCCAGCTTGATGAGAGTGAAATTCGTCGCGCAGTCGCGATTTCAGAAAAATCGAACGACATCAAGGAAGGAGCGCTTGCCTGGAAAGAAAAGCGCAAGGCTAAATTTACCGGAAGTTAACCTCCGTTTTTAAGAATCAACGCCCTAATCTGTTCAAGCGTGACGTAGCCTTTTTTTTCAATGTCGATATGGCTAAAGGCATCTGCGACGCGAGGCATGCCAGCCTTAGCTTCTTCTAGTGTCAACTGACCATTCGAGTCTTTATCAGCGGCTTTGAAACGCTCTTCGACTTCAGTCAATTTAGCTTGGGTGCCAGCATCAATCGTTTGCGCAGCACACACTGTGCACATCGCAAGCAGCACCGCTAAGATCCCCAACCACGCACGCTTCGTTTGACTCGAACTCATCCGTATACACCTACTCAATTATAGACAAACTGCACTTGGGTACCTTAGCGCAAAGGCTTTACGCCAGGGTGCCGTCGGACTCATCAAACGGGTCAACGCATCTCGATTCAAATAGTCTTTTGAAGTCATTTGCATCAACTGCCAGGCCATACAGAGATTTGACGATACAGCCGCATACCCAAGATCTGACAGCGCCATGATCGGCCCAAGCGTCGGCATGCCGGCCCCTGCCAATAGGATAAGATCTGGATTGAGCGGCAACAAGCGCTTGGCGGCCGCTAACACTTGATCATTGCGCAAGGTGTAAATGTTGTGAAAGCCGCCTTCGGATTGAGGGGCCTCGGTACTAACAATTTGAACGCCTGCTCGCTTCCAGTAGCTTGAGCTTTCAGCTGTTAACCATTGCGGATACGGACTGACCAAACCAATACGCTTTACGCCCAACGCGGTAAAGGCGCGTCGAATAGCCTGCCCTGCAGAAATAATTGGATATCCGTAGCGTTGACTTAGTTGCTCGAAATGCGCGTCTTCTTCATCGTGTTCGAAATGATAGGTCGACCCGGTAATTAAAAATCCCATCCCCGATAACGGCGCATTAGAAAAAGTCGAAATAAATTGATCGATATTTTTTAAAAAATCATTGAGCCTCTCGGGTAAATCAGCACCCGGACTCGTCATTCGACCTGTCAATAATGCAATGTCAGGATCGAGCAAAATCTGCACTTCGGGCTCAGCCGTCGTATTTGCCTGTGGCACCAACAAGCCCAAGATTCCTTGGACGCCATATTCGACTTCGTTTTTCATAACGTTTCGATTTCGTTTTTCATATCGTACATGCTAGCATCGAAACACAAACGCGTGGCACCTTCTTTTAAGGCATGCACACCGATCCACTAGAAAACAAGATCCTGCCGAGGTCTGATGAGATGAACACTCCCCTAACGTTCTGCAGAGCGATAC
>JBAXLV010000212.1:0-5083 GCA_037134635.1 Alcaligenaceae bacterium | reverse complement strand
GGGGTGACGCCATGCTCAAGGCGCAAGGCAAATGGGCCTTGTCAGATCTTGAGGCGATTGCGTACTTAAAAAGTGATTCTTTGACGTGGTTAGCTTCAACCTCGGGTCCGTTTGCGGGCAAGTCGGCCAAAGAGATCATTCAAGTGGCAAAGGATAAGCCGGGTACGGTGCGTATCGCGGTAATCCCAGGAACCATGTGGGAGTACCTGATTGAGCAAGTTGAGACACAGACCGGCGCCAAGTTTTTACGTGTGCCGTTTCAGGGTGGCAAGCCTGCCATTGTGGCCTTACTCGGTGGCAACGTTGACATCGCCCAAGGGTTCAGGGGTGAGTTTGATAGCTTTATGCAGGCGCAACAAGTTACGCCGATTGGTGTGGCTTCGGCGACGCGGTTACCCACCCTAAAAGATGTACCAACGTTTAATGAAATGTATAACGGGCAGGATTATATTTGGCGAACGATTCATTTTGTAGTCGTACCAAAGGGGACCCCGGCTGATCGCAAGGCCTATCTTGCGGCTACTATACAAGCTGCGATGAGCAACCCCGAATTGATCGCTGAGTACCAAAAGCTCGGTGCGTATTTTGACGAAAGCCTCACCAACTCTAAATCCCTGGCGACAGATTTGGATGCGCTTGCGCAAAAAGAGCGCGAGTTCTACGTGAAAACGGGTCGCATTAAGCCTTAATTTTTAGCCATTCATTTTTAAAATAAGTAGATATCAATAACAGGAGACTGATAAATGAAAATGCTCTCAACACTAGCGGCGACAATTCTTGCTACCTTAAGCTTTGGCGTCCTGGCCCAACCCGCTCCCGAAGTCGCAAAACTCAAGCCCAAGGGATTTGCCGATCAGCCAATCGAATACACCGTAGTGTATCCAGCAGGCGGTGGCATGGACATCACTGCCCGCTTGCTTGCTAAGTATGCAGAGAAAGCCAGCGGCGACAAAATCCTTGTCAACAACCGCACTGGTGGCGCGGGTGTTGTGGGCCACGCCTTTCTTGCGACACAGGCCAAACCTGATGGTTATACCGTGGGTATTTTAGGCAATATGATCTGGGGCGACGCCATGCTCAAAGCGCAGGGCAAATGGTCGTTGGCAGACGTTGAGACAATTGCCTACATCAATAGCGACTCGTTGACCTGGGTTGCCTCAACCACAGGCCCCTTTGCAGGCAAAACAGCCAAAGAGATTATTCAGGCCGCTAAAGACAAGCCCGGTACGGTGCGTGTTGCGGTCGTGCCTGGCACGATGTGGGAATACATCGTTGATCAACTCGAAGCTCAGACGGGCGCCAAGTTCTTACGCGTGCCATTTCAGGGCGGCAAGCCTGGCATCGTAGCGTTGGTCGGCGGTAACGTTGACGTGGCACAAGGTTTTTTGGGTGAGTTCGATAGCTTTTTGCAAGCCAAGCAAGTTGCGCCGATTGGCGTCGCTTCAGCAACGCGCGTGCCAAGCTTAAAAGATGTACCAACGTTTAACGAAATGTACAACTCAAATGAGTATGTCTGGAACATCATCCGTTTTGCGGTCGTGCCCAAGGGTACACCTGCCGATGTGAAGGCTTATCTCGCGGCGACGATCCAGGCGGCAGTCGCCAATCCTGAGTTGATTACCGAGTATCAAAAATTGGGCGCGTATTTTGATGACAGCTTGCTGAAGTCAAAAACTGTAGCGGCTGATTTAAACACCTTGGCACAAAAAGAGCGTGAGTTTTACGTTAAAACCGGCCGTCTGAAGCCTTAAACTATTTTCACCCGACATATACAGAGATTGATTCATGGCAATGCAAAAAATTACGGGTCGTCAGGCCTTCATCAAACTGTTGCTCGACGAAGGCGTTACCCACATGTTTGGCAATCCCGGCACAACCGAGCTTGCCATCATGGAGGCTGTGCCACAGTTTCCTGAACTCAAGTATGTGTTGGGGTTGCAAGAGTCGATTGTGGTGGGGATGGCCGACGGCTTCGCGCGTGCCTCGAACAAACTGGTGGCTTGTAATCTGCATTGCGCACCCGGATTGGGTCACGCGATGGGGGCGATTTATTCTGCCAAGTTCTCAGGGTCGCCCATCATTATTACAGCCGGCCAGTATGAGGTGGGCTACGGCTTGCAAGAGCCTTTACTGTACGAGCCTTTAGTGCCGATGGTGGCGCCCCTGGTGAAGTGGGCGTTTGAGGTCACACGTCTTGAAGACTTGCCGCGCATTGTGCGGCGGGCTGCAAAGATCGCTCGCACACCACCGATGGGCCCAGTGTTTATTAGCTTGCCGGGCTCAGTGCTGGATGAAGAAACCGAAATCGAGTTCGGTTTCCCAACGGTGGTCGATGCGGCAGTGCGTCCTGGCGATGCCTCTTTAAACGCGCTCGCGCAACGGCTGCTTGCCGCAAAAAATCCTGTCATTGTGGCAGGACGTGAAATCGCAAACGCTGGTGTTTTTGAGCAAGCCTGTGAGCTCGCAGAGCTTTTGGGCGCTGCCGTGTATCAAGAGTCGGTCGGTTATAACGCACGCTATCCCACTTCGCACCCAACCTGTATGGGTGATTTGTCGCGCAATCAGAAAAAAGTGCGTTCGATTCTTGAACAGTACGACTTCTTGCTATGCCTCGGTACAGATTTACTTCGCATGTCTCCGATGAGCACAGTCGAGCCTCTTCCGCCTGAAATGCCCGTGATGCATATTACCGATCGCGAATGGGAGCTTGGTAAAAATTATTCAACTGAAACGGCTGTGCGGGCCTATGTAAAAGAAACCTTGTTAGCGTTGTTGCCAATTTTGCGCGCAGCACGCAGCGCTGAATATGCCAAAACAGCAAGCGCACGCGTCGAGGCCTTGAGTGCAAACAACTGGTCAGCAAAGCGAAACAAGGCGCATGAAGAATTTTCTGCGGCTTCAAAATCGAATCCAATTGATCAACGCTATCTTGTTAGCCAGCTTGTCGATGTTTTGCCAAAAGATGCAATCGTGGTGGATGAAACCTTAACGGCCTCGCCTGCGATTGCAGCGCTGTTGCCGATGGATGATCCCAAGGCATATTACGGGCTTGCTAGTGGCGGTTTGGGTTTTGGTATGGCCGGTGCGGTGGGCGTGAGTCTTGCGCAACCTGGGCGTCCAATTGTTGCGACGATCGGCGATGGTAGTGCGATGTACAGTATCCAGTCGCTCTGGACTGCAGCGCATCTGCGTTTACCGATTACGTACGTCATTATCAATAATCGCAGTTATCGCATTATCAAAGAGCGTCTACTTGCGATGCGTGGCACTGACGCGTTTGTGGCGATGGATATGAATGATCCTCCAATTGATTTTGCCGGCCTGGCAAAGAATATGGGGATGTCATCGCAAACGGTGACTGACCCAACGCAGCTGTCGGCAGTGTTGAAGGCCGCGATGGCCAGCGGCGTGCCTAATCTGGTTGAAGTGATTGTGTCTAAAGGGTTTGGCGAATAGCCTTAACTCAGCACGTAACCGCAGTCTTTTTGGGCGAGTGCGACGGCCTGGCTCAGCTTGCCAAGATCGCTTGCTTGCAAGACGTAGAGTAAGTCCCCTTGTTTTACAAGCGCGCCTAATCCGCACGCAAGATCAACTCCTGCGAGTTGGTCTACAGGGGCGCCTGCACAACGCCCGAGCCCAGAGATGATAAAACCATCAATGCTTTGTACGTGTCCGTCGCGTGGCGCACGGATTTCGTGTTTGTGTACGCCTAACCAATCGAGTGCGGGCTGAGCACCCTGAGCATCAATAATTTTTTGCATCGCTGCATGGGCTAAACCATTGCCTAATAACTCAAGCGCACGGGCACGACCCTTGGCGACGTTGCCCACGGCGGGGTCGAGCGCGAGAATCTGACTTGCAAAGAAAAGTGATTTCTCTGATAAATCTGCGGGCGCGTTGAGATCGCCTTCTAGCACTTGCAGTACGTCACGCGCTTCAAGAGCAGGGCCGATGCCACGTCCGATGGGTACCTGGCCGTCTGTAGCAAAGGCTTTGACCACGAGTCCTAACGCGGCACCTACTGTTTCAAACGTTTGCGCTAATGCCTCGGCCTCAGGCTTAGTTTTGACTTTACCCGCGCTTGAGTAGGGGATATCAATGACCACATGCGTAGCACCTGCCGAATATTTTTTTGACAAAATCGATGCAACGGACCACCGACGTGTATCAAGCGCGAGCGGACGGGTCAGCGCATTCATGACATCATCGATCACGGAGTGATTTAATTTGCCATTCCAGGCAATGCAGGCATTTGTTTGCGCTACGCACTTTTTAAGTTGCTCGGGGGTGAGATCGACTTTCGCAAGAACTTCCATTGCATCTGCGGTGCCCGCGGCCGAGGTGATGGCACGCGATGATGTTTTGGGGATCAGTAGCCCATGCGCGGCTACGATCGGAATGACGACCATCGTGACACGACTGCCAGGAATACCGCCCAGCGAATGTTTATCAACGACCATATCGCGCCCCCACGAAATACGGGGCATTAACTCGCTGCGACAACGCGCAACGGCGATAAGCTCTTCATCGGACAGGCGTTGCGTGCACGCAATTAAAAAGGCTTCGAGATCGGCGCCCGCATATTGCTTTTGATTGATTGCACTGAGCAACGATCGATATTCGGCCTCGCGGAGGGCGAGACCGGCGATTTTTTTATATAACGAGACCAGCGCTGCGGGTGTCTGTCCCAACTGGGTATAAAGCGTCGCCAAGAAGCGACTCACGCCGATAGCAGGCGTTTGATCATTGGTCACGCGTAGCACTCGCGTGCCTTCGGGGTAGGGCTCGGTTTTGCGCGCCAAGCGCTTGGCGACATCGGCCGCAGACTCGCGACCACGCTGCGCGAGGCGCTGAGCCAGGATCTCAGGCGGCGCACCGATTTCGACCACGATTAAATTCGGGACGCGCTCGGTCAGTTTCGCCACCATCGCACGCGAGCCATTGGCAATCACATGCTGCCCGGTGGCAAGCGCATTGAGCAAACTACTAGGCAGGCCATACGACAGATCGTGCGCTTGCCAGGTAATTAAAAACTTACCTTGCTGTTCAAGTAAAGTGAACTCAGCTTGTGTGCAGGCTTGGT
>JBAXLV010000211.1:0-5093 GCA_037134635.1 Alcaligenaceae bacterium | reverse complement strand
GAAATCGAATACGACAAAATCGACGTGTTGCGTGGGATGAATATCAGCATCACCACCACCGCGAAGACAGACGAAGAAGCCAAGGCGCTGTTGACAGCCTTTAGCTTCCCGTTCCGCAACTAAGGGGCGCAGACGTGGCTAAACTTTCCATGATCAAGCGCGAGGTCAAGCGCGTAAAAACAGCAGAGAAAGTTGCTGCCAAGCGCGCGGCTCTCAAAGCCATCATCGACGATTCATCCAAATCCGACGAAGATCGTTACGAGGCTCGGCTGAAATTACAGCAATTGCCCCGCAACGCAAGCCCCACTCGCCAGCGTAACCGCTGTGCGATTACTGGCCGTTCACGCGGTGTGTTCCGCAAATTCGGCCTCGGCCGTATGAAACTACGCGAATTGGCTATGAAGGGTGAAATTCCCGGCATGACCAAAGCTAGCTGGTAGGAGAATAAAACATGAGCATGAGCGACCCAATCGCCGATATGCTGACTCGCATTCGTAATGCGCAGCAGGTAGATAAACCAACGGTGACCATGCCCTCCTCTAAGCTAAAGGCAGCAATTGCTGCCGTGCTTCAAGACGAAGGTTATGTTGACGGTTTTCAGATTAAAGGTACGGCCCAAAAGCCCGAGCTTGAAATCGCCCTGAAGTATTACGCTGGTCGTCCAGTGATCGAGCGCATCGAACGCGTCTCGCGCCCTGGTCTGCGTATCTACAAAGGACACGGCAGCATTCCACAAGTGATGAACGGCTTAGGCGTGGCAATTGTCTCGACTTCCCGTGGCGTCATGACTGACCGCAAAGCTCGCGCCAATGGCGTGGGTGGCGAAGTCTTGTGCTACGTGGCCTAAGGAGAAAACCGAATGTCACGTATTGCAAAATATCCAGTCGAAATCCCTAAGGGTGTCGAGGCATCGATCAAGCCAGATCTGATCACTGTTAAAGGCCCGTTGGGCACGTTGACACAAGCGCTGACGGGTAGTGTGATCATTAATGAAGATGGCGGCAAGTTGTCGTTCATCGTCGCAAATGATTCGCGTGAAGCGAAAGCAATGTCAGGCACTTTGCGTGCATTGGTTGCCAACATGGTAACCGGCGTAAGCAAAGGTTTTGAGCGCAAGTTGACCTTGGTGGGTGTGGGCTATCGTGCCGCAGTCCAAGGTGACGCGGTTAAATTACAACTCGGTTTCTCGCATGATGTCATTCATGCGATGCCTGCTGGCGTAAAAGCCGAATGCCCTTCACAGACAGAGATTGTCATCAAGGGTTCGAACAAGCAGGTCGTTGGTCAGGTGGCTGCAGAACTTCGCGCGTACCGTCCGCCAGAGCCTTACAAAGGCAAGGGCGTTCGTTATGTTGACGAGCATGTCATCATCAAAGAAACCAAGAAGAAATAATCGCGCAAACAAGGAAACATCATGGACAAAAAAATTTCCCGTTTGCGTCGTGCCGTACCGACGCGCAAGAAAATCGCCGAGTTGCGAGTTAATCGCCTCCAGGTTTTTCGCTCGAATCAGCACATTTACGCAAACATTATTTCGCCTGAGGGTGATCGTATTCTGGTTTCGGCCTCAACTGTTGAAGCCGAAGTTCGTCAACAGCTCGCAAGTCAAACTGGTTTAGGCGGCAACACCGCTGCAGCCACGCTGATTGGCAAGCGTGTCGCCGAAAAAGCCAAAGCAGCCGGTATTGAACTGGTGGCTTTCGATCGTTCGGGTTTCCGTTACCACGGCCGTGTAAAAGCCTTGGCCGATGCCGCGCGTGAAGCCGGTCTGAAGTTTTAAGCGAGGAACAGTCAAAATGGCTAAAGAACAACGTAAGAGCGGTCCTGAAGAGCGGGATGACGGTCTTCGCGAGAAAATGATTGCGGTCAATCGCGTCAGCAAAGTGGTCAAGGGTGGTCGTACCATGAGTTTTGCTGCCTTGACCGTTGTAGGCGATGGCGATGGCCGCGTCGGAATGGGCAAAGGCAAGGCACGTGAAGTGCCGGTCGCAGTTCAAAAAGCCATGGAACAGGCGCGTCGCGAACTGTTCAAGGTTTCTTTGAAAAACGGCACCTTGTTTCATACCGTTGTGGGCAAGCATGGTGCCTCAACAGTGCTGATTTCTCCCGCAGCTGAAGGTACTGGCGTGATTGCCGGCGGCCCGATGCGTGCGATTTTTGATGTGATGGGCGTGCGTAACGTTGTGGCTAAAAGCCTCGGCTCAAGCAACCCTTACAACATGGTTCGTGCCACACTGAATGGTTTGCGCGCGTCTCTCACCCCGTCGGAAGTTGCTGCTAAACGCGGCAAAACCGTCGAAGAGATTTTGGGGTAAGTCATGGCTGAAAAACAAGTCAAAGTAACGCTGATTCGTTCGACCATTGGTTGTAAAAAAGACCACCGCGAAACCGTGCGTGGCCTGGGCCTGCGTCGTATTAACAGCACCAAAGTACTCAAAGACACGCCAGAAGTGCGCGGAATGATCAACAAAGTTGATTATCTCGTGACTGCTTCAGAAGTCTGAAAGGGATCATGATGTCTATTACACAACTTAATACGCTCAAACCAGCAGAAGGCTCGACGCACTATAAGCGTCGCGTCGGTCGCGGCATCGGTTCGGGTCTAGGTAAAACAGCGGGCCGTGGTCACAAAGGCCAAAGCTCACGCGCAGGCGGTTTTCATAAAGTCGGTTTCGAAGGCGGTCAAATGCCTTTGCAACGTCGCTTGCCAAAGCGTGGCTTTGTGACACTTGATGACCATCTGTATGCGCAAGTACGCTTGTCTGACTTGCAAGCCCTGCCCGTCGACGAAATCGACGTTCAGGTCTTAAAGCAAGCTGGCGTAGTGGGTACGCAAGTGCGTTATGTAAAAGTATTTAAATCAGGCGAACTGACGCGCAAAGTTACCTTAAAGGGTATTGGCGCAACGGCAGGCGCGCGTGCTTCGATTGAAGCCGCCGGCGGCACAATCGCTTAAGACGGATTAAGAATGGCAACAGCGCAACCTCAAGGCAAAGCAGGACCACGTTACGGCGATTTGAAACGCCGCCTCGTGTTCCTGGTGCTCGCTTTGGTGGTTTATCGATTAGGCACGCATATTCCGGTGCCCGGTATTAACCCAGACTCACTGGCAGACTTGTTTCGTCAGAACGAAGGCGGAATCCTCGGTCTGTTCAACATGTTCTCGGGTGGTGCGCTCTCGCGTTTTTCGATCTTTGCTTTAGGAATCATGCCTTACATTTCTGCATCGATCATTATGCAGTTGATGTCGGTGGTCGTGCCTACCTTAGAAGCAATTAAAAAAGATGGCGAAGCGGGCCGTCGCAAGATTACGCAATACACCCGTTACGGCACGGTTGGCTTGGCCTTGATTCAGGCGGTTGGTATTTCAGTTGCCCTCGAGTCACAGCCGGGTTTGGTGATTGATCCCGGGGTGATTTTTCGTGTCACAACAGTTGTAACCTTAGTAACAGGCACGATGTTTGTGATGTGGCTGGGTGAGCAAATCACCGAGCGCGGTTTAGGTAACGGAATTTCGATCTTGATTTTTGCCGGTATTGTGGCTGGTTTGCCAAGTGCCTTGGCCGGATTGCTTGATTTAGTGCGCACTAATGCGATGTCGGCACTGTCTGCCTTGTTTATTGTGGCGTTAGTTGTGTTGGTGACGGGTTTTGTGGTGTTGGTTGAACGTGGTCAGCGCAAGATCACCGTAAATTATGCCAAGCGTCAGGTCGGTAACAAGGTATATGGTGGGCAAACGTCCCATCTGCCGTTGAAGCTGAATATGGCTGGCGTGATTCCTCCGATTTTTGCGTCGTCGATTATTTTGTTCCCGGCAACCATTACAAGTTGGTTTTCGAATACCGAAGGGATGCGCTGGTTAGGCGATTTAGCTGCAGCCTTGGCGCCACGTCAACCGCTCTACATTACGCTTTACGCAACTGCGATTATTTTCTTCTGCTTCTTTTATACGGCGCTGGTGTTCAATAGCCGCGAAACAGCAGATAACTTAAAGAAAAGCGGCGCGTTTGTACCTGGGATTCGTCCTGGCGAACAAACAGCCAAGTTTATTGACAAGATTTTAATGCGCTTGACCTTAGCCGGCGCACTGTACATCACCATAGTGTGTTTGCTGCCAGAGTTCTTAGTCATGCGTTGGAATGTGCCGTTTTACTTTGGTGGCACCTCTTTGCTGATTATTGTTGTAGTTACGATGGACTTCATGGCTCAGGTTCAAGCCTACATGATGTCACACCAGTACGATTCACTGCTCAAGAAGTCTAACTTCAAGGGCGCGAATCTACCAATGAGATAAGCGAGAGTAATGTCAAAGGACGACGTCATTCAAATGCAAGGTGAGATTCTAGAGAATCTTCCCAATGCAACGTTTCGTGTCAAGTTAGAAAATGGCCATGTCGTGTTGGGTCACATTTCAGGCAAGATGCGAATGCACTACATCCGGATTTTGCCGGGCGATAAAGTCACAGTGGAACTCACCCCCTATGACCTAACGCGCGCTAGAATCGTTTTCCGCTCTAAATAAGCGGCTGGGTTACGTAAATTAACAGGAAGCAACCATGAAAGTAATGGCATCGGTTAAGCGGATCTGCCGCAACTGCAAAATTATTAAACGTCACGGCGTGGTGCGGGTAATCTGCATTGAGCCGCGTCACAAGCAGCGTCAAGGTTAATACATCAAGGAACAGTCATGGCTCGTATTGCTGGCATCAACATTCCGCCGCATCAGCACGCAGAAATTGGTTTGACCGCCATTTTTGGCATTGGTCGCACGCGTGCTCGCAAAATTTGCGAAGCGGCTGGCGTCCCCTTGTCGAAAAAGGTCAAGGATCTCAACGATGCAGAACTCGAACGCATTCGTGAACACGTAGGTGTGTTCTCGGTTGAGGGCGATCTGCGTCGCGAAGTGCAGCTCTCGATCAAGCGATTGATCGATCTGGGTACTTATCGTGGCATGCGCCACAAGCGCGGCTTGCCCGTGCGTGGTCAACGTACTCGCACTAACGCTCGCACCCGCAAGGGCCCGCGTCGCGCTGCTGCAAGTTTGAAGAAATAATAAGGATTAGAAGATGGCTAAAGCTTCTGCCGGCGGCGCA
>JBAXLV010000210.1:0-5096 GCA_037134635.1 Alcaligenaceae bacterium | reverse complement strand
CCCAGCAGGTCCCCGGTAGCTGGTGGCCCGACTGGGCGGATTGGTTGGCTGCGCATAGCGGTAAGCGCGTCAAAGCGTTGAAGTCGCAAGGCAACAAAGATTACCCTGCGCTAGAAGCGGCGCCAGGGTCTTATGTAAAAGTTCGAGCAGTCTAGCGTTGGTCAATGCCGTACTAAGACGGCAAAAGGAGATGAGGATGAGTGCAAAGCTAGCGTACGTGACCGGTGGTATGGGTGGGATCGGGACTGCGATTTGCCAGCGTTTGGCAAAGGAAGGGATGACTGTCGTGGCGGGTTGTGGGCCGAGTCGAGATTATAAGCAATGGCTCGATGAACAAGCTGCACTCGGCTATACGTTCTACGCATCCGTTGGCAATGTCTCAGATTGGAATTCGTGCGAGGCGGCCTTTAAGGCAGTCGTTGCAGAGCATGGCCCTGTTGATATTTTGGTCAATAATGCGGGCATTACCCGCGACGGTGTGTTTCGTAAAATGTCGGCCGACGATTGGCGAGCTGTGATGGATACCAATCTGAATAGTTTGTTCAATGTGACGAAACAAGTGATTGAAGCCATGGTTGATCGCGGCTTTGGCCGAATTATCAATATCAGTTCAGTGAATGGACAAAAGGGTCAATTCGGCCAGTCTAATTACGCAACGGCTAAAGCGGCGATCCATGGTTTTTCAATGTCGCTGGCGCAAGAAGTCGCGAGTAAAGGCGTGACGGTCAATACCGTTTCACCTGGTTATATCGGCACAGACATGGTGCGTGCGATTCGTCCCGATGTACTTGAAAAAATTATCTCAACGATCCCGGTTAAGCGACTGGGTCGACCTGAAGAAATCGCGTCGATTGTGGCGTGGATTGCTTCCGAAGAGTCGGGCTTTTCAACGGGTGCTGATTTTTCATTAAACGGCGGCTTGCACATGGGTTGACGTGACGGGCTGTCTGTTTTTGGACAGCCTGTTATTTGTTATTACATTGTTTTTTGGGGGCATTAATGACCGAAGCGGCAACAGACGCATCTATACGTCTGATAAAAAAATATCCGAATCGTCGTCTTTACGACACGCAGACAAGCACCTACATCACCTTGGCGGATGTCAAGCAGTTGGTGCTAAAAAATGAGATATTTAAGGTGGTTGATGCTAAGACCGCTGAAGATCTTACGCGTAGCATCCTGTTGCAAATTATTCTCGAAGAAGAGAGTGGCGGTATGCCAATGTTTTCTTCGGTGATGCTTGCCCAGGTCATTCGGTTTTACGGTCATGCCATGCAGGGAATGATGGGCACCTATCTTGAAAAAAATATCCAGACCTTTATGGAAGTTCAAGATCGTTTGGCCGATCAATCTAAGGGTTTGTTTGGAAACAATCAGTTGTCGCCCGAGGCTTGGACGCAATTCATGAGCGGTCAAACTCCTGTTATGCAGAACATGATGAACAATTATGTTGAGCAAAGCAAAGACTTGTTCGGACAAATGCAAGAAAAGTTGCAAGAGCAGGCGCGTGCCATGTTTCCAGCCTTCCCGTTTGGGGCGACTGGCGAAAAGGGTCAAGCCTAAGTCATTCAGACGGTGTTTGATGAATCCGGTGAATTGACCCCCTCGATCTTTTCGTATTCGAGGGGGTTTTATTTTTGGGCAATTCGCATGGCAATATGATCAAGGGCTTCTTGCACTTGATCGATCAAGATTAAACAGAGGTGACCCGGTTTGAGTTTGGCAAGTGCGGTATCGATTGCGAGAAACTCACCGCGAATTTCCTGAATTTCTTTTGTACGAGAAACATTTTTTAAGCCGATCTGAAGCAAGGCTAACACTTCGCCGTCTTCGCGCCCTCGCTGGCATTGATCCTGATACAGAATGGCTTCGTCGAAAATTTCACCAAGAATTTCAGTTTGCCGCGAAATATCTTCGTCGCGTCGATCGCCCGCACCGCTGATGACGACGGTGCGTTTGGTGGCCGGCATACTTTCGATCGCTTGCACAAGGGCTTGAATTGCATCTGGGTTGTGACCATAGTCGGCAATCACTGTGGCCCCGCGATAATCAAACACGTTAAAGCGGCCGGGGGCGGTTTGTGCATCGTTGACGAAGCTCGCCAGCCCGATTTGGATTGTTTTCCATTCAAGTCCTAAGGCCCAGCCCGCCGCGATGGATGCCATTGCATTTTCGACTTGAAAGGAAATCGTACCTTGACGGGTAAGGGGGATGGACGTGAGCGCGATGCGATGATCTTGCCCCGCCTCACTGCAGACGATGTGATCGTTTTCACAAAAGACCACGCGTTTGCCCTGGGCGCGATGCGTATTGAGCACGGGATGATGGCGATCAAGGGCAAAGAAAATCACCGTGCCAGGGCAGACCTCGGCCATTTTAGCGACCATCGGATCTAAAGCGTTTAAAACGGCAGTGCCGTGCGGTGCCACGTTTTGTACGACAACCCGCTTGACTAAGGCTAGCGAGTCGACGGTATTGATAAAGTTCATGCCTAGATGGTCACCGACGCCGATGTTGGTGACAATGGCGACATCGCAACGGTCAAAGGCGAGGCCTTCACGCAAAATTCCGCCTCGCGCCGTTTCAAATACGGCCGCATCGACATCAGGGTGTAACAAGACATTGCGCGCGCTGCGTGGGCCGCTACAGTCACCCGTATCGATGCAGCGATTTTCGATATATACGCCATCTGAGTTCGTCATGCCGATGCGTTTTCCGCTCGTGCGCAGAAGATGGGCCGTGAGGCGAACAGTGGTTGTTTTGCCGTTGGTGCCTGTCACTGCAACGATGGGTATCCTTGCGTTTTCACCTGCGGCAAACATGCTCTCAACGATGGCTTCACCCACGGGCCGCGGCTTGCCAAATGAAGGGCTTAGATGCATGCGTAAACCAGGTGCAGCGTTAATTTCAACAATGCCCGCGCGCTGCTCTTCCATGGGTTTCAATATTGTTTCAGCGACGAGGTCGACGCCCGCAATATCAAGACCGACCATTTGCGCAGCCGTCACCATGCGCGCGGCCAACTCTGGATGTACTTCATCGGTGACGTCGGTTGCACTACCACCCGTACTTAAGTTTGCGTTGTTGCGAAGTAATACACGCTTGCCTTTCTCGGGAACTGATTGCGCGTTCAAACCCTGGGTTGCTAGGGTGACTAAGGCGATTTCATCAAAGCGAATTTTTGTGAGAGCGGTGGCATGACCATCGCCGCGTAGCGGATCCGTATTCACGTGTTCGACAAGTTGCGTCACCGTGTGTTGGCCGTCTCCAATGACTGATGGAGGATCTCGGCGGGCTGCGGCCACAAGTTGGTTGTTGATGACCAGCATTCGAAAATCGTGCCCCGGAATGTATTGTTCGACAATCACATCGCGGCTGATGTCTGAGGCGATTGCGAAAGCTGCGTTCAATTGTTCGCGGGTTTCAATATTGACGGCGACGCCTTTACCTTGATTGCCATCTCGTGGTTTGACTACGACAGGCAAACCGATTTTATTTGCGATCTCCCAGGCTTGGTTTTCATCCTCTGCGACGAATCCTCGTGGAACCGGCACACCTGCAGCCTCAAGGAGCATTTTGGTTAAGTCTTTATCTTGCGCAATCGCTTCAGCGATGGCGCTTGTGTTGCCAGTTTCAGCAGCCTGGATTCGAATCTGCTTACTGCCCCAACCAAACTGGACCAGGCTGCCTTCGGTTAAGCGGCGATAGGGGATGCCTCGCGCAGTCGCAGCCGATACGATTGAACCGGTGCTAGGGCCCAAACGTACATCCTCATCAAGTTCGCGCAGTCGAGCCAAGGCTTGTGCGATATCGAACGGCTCATCTTTAAGCGCAGCGATGCAAAGCGCTTCGGCCAAATCCAGAGCGAGTCTACCCACGGGCTCTTCAGTGAACTGAACGATCACTTGAAACACCCCTTGCTCGTTTGTGACGACGGTTTGTCCGAAGGCGACGGGACAGCCTGCAGAGGCCTGTAGGCCTAGGCTGACCGCTTCAAGTGCGTGGGCCATCGTGATGGGGTCTTTGTGACCAAAGGGGCGCAAGGGTTTGATGTCAGGGAAGCGTGCACGCAGACGCGTCAAGAATCCTGGAATCTGGTCTAGATCGGCCTCGTGGGCTGTGCAGGTCACAACAGCTTCGATGGCAGTCAGACGCGTCCAAAAGTTTGGACCGCGTAGGGCACGAATACGAGATACTTCCATGACGATTTCCTGTGGTTATCGAGGTACTGCGGTGTCTGGGTCAAAGCTCAGTAAGCCGGCTTGAATTAAATCGGAAGACAGGCCAAGCGCCCAAGCTGCTGCAACTGCCGCTAAAACGTTGTAGGCCTGCGTCGCATCAAATGCTTGCGCGGTTCCACCGATGGCGGTGAGCGGGCAGAGTGCCTCCGAGCGATCGCCTCGGCTAAGCGTGATCGTGCCCCGGATAAGTGAGACAAAGCGTTGTTCTTGAGCGCGCGCAGTTGCGAGCGGAGCAGGGTGGCCCGACAAGCTAATCCAGGTGATCTGACCGTCACAGTGACGCGCGAGCTCAGCGATGCTTGGATCATCGGCATTCAGAATCGCCATGCCTTTTGGCAACACCACATCGATCTGTGTACGATAAACCTTGAGGCGGTCAGCGAGCGTTGAGACGCGGTACTGGGAAAGGTCTTCAGCCCAGTCGATTTGAGTGATGATGCCGACTTCGCAGCGTTCGTAGGCTAAGCCTTCAGTCAGTAGTTGATTCGAGCCATTTTCAATGATCGCCGCCTGTACTTCGCGATTCATTAATACGCGTCGCGCATTTTCAAAGTTCGCGCAATCACCTCGGTGCAATAAGCGCTTGTCAACAAACAATCCTGCACTACTTGCCAGGCCGCAACGCCAGCCCCGTAAGCTGAGCAGACGAAACAGTAGTATGCCTGTCATGGTTTTGCCCTGCGAGCCCGTGATGCCGATGACGGGAACCCTGGCCATGTCACCCGGCGCAAAACTGTGCGCGACGATGTCGCGGCCAACCTGTCGCGCTTTGCCGACTGCGGGCTTCAGGTGCATCAAGAGGCCAGGCCCTGCATTCACTTCAACAATTGCCCCGCCTTGTTCTTGCAGAGGTTT
>JBAXLV010000209.1:0-5098 GCA_037134635.1 Alcaligenaceae bacterium | reverse complement strand
ATTACAAAGCCAAGGGGTTGGGCGAATGCGTGGATTGTAGCATTTGTGTCCAGGGCTGCCCCACCGGTATCGCTATCCGCCAGGGATTGCAATACATGTGCATCGGTTGTGGTGCGTGTGTCGACGCCTGCAATCAAGTCATGGAGAAGATTGCTTATCCCAAAGGATTAATTCGCTACACCTCCGAACGCGGTATGTTAGAAAAACTATCGCTTCAGCAAATTCGTCGACACCTGTTGCGTCCCCGCGTGTTGATTTATAGCGCATTGATGCTTGTATTGGTGTCGATTTTTGTGACGGCCTTAGCGACGCGCGCGACTCTGCGGGTTGACGTGATACGCGATCGCGGAATGCTCGGTCGTGAAGTTGCTGGTGGCCTGATTGAAAACGTGTATCGCTTACAAATGATGAATGCAACTGAACATCGTTTACTTTTGTCTGTCAGCGCTGAGGGGTTGCCTGGGCTCAGCCTTCAGTTTGCAGACCCCGCTGTTGCGGTGCTTCGAACGAGTCCTAGGGTCGGTGACAAAGCTATTGAGACGATTGACGTGCCTCAGGTCGAGATTGCCCCGGCGTCTAATCGCGTGCTGGCTGTCGTGCTGCAAGTGCCGCAAGGGGCGGCTAAGCCAGGCTCTCATCCCATCCAGTTTGTCACGACATCCTATGCGATAGACGGACACAGTGCGGTGACCGTGCGCGAAGCTTCAAGTTTTATCTTGCCCCAGTGAAGTTGATCATTGAAGTGCTTAAACAGGAGTCTAAAAGATGCAGTCACAAGAAAAAAATGAGCTTGAACGCGATCAACCTTGGTGGCAGCAGCGTTGGCCTTGGTTCTTGATGGCAGGCCCCGCACTTGCGATCGTTGGGTGCACAATCACGATTGTCCTGGCTTTTCAGGGTTTTTCAGATCAGGCGATTTTTGATGGTGGTGTCAAAAGAGGGCTGGTCGTTGAAAAAGTGACGAATCCGTCGTCTATACAACAATCACGTTGATACAAAGGCCCATCATGAAGTGCCGATCGTTAATGTTGATCTTGTGGCCCTCATTTTTGATGGCTGGCGTAGCAAGCGCGTTCGTTTTTGCGTTGATTGATCCGCTTGATGTGGCAATTTTTGGTTATTTTCACCCCGAACGCGATGCGCTATACGCGGCGGGGTTTTTCTTTTTTTGGTTCATTGCAGCGCTTTCAAGTTTACTGACGCTCTTTATATTGCCAAAAGAGACCGATCTGCATCGCGATATTGGCTTCTGAGGGCGTCGTACAGCCTTGACGCCTCGCATGACGCTGCCTCTGGGTGTACTTCAGACAGTTTGGTCAGCCGTAAACAAACAAATACAATGGGGACACTCGATTATTCGTTTTCGTGTCTGCGGTATATTGCCATTGAAAGTTTGGGTACCTTACCTCGAGCGGTCGTCAACCCGATATCTCGCGATTTCCAGGATTATTTCTTATCATGCTCACAGCACTTGAGTTCAATCAGGTTCCGGCCGAAGAGGCTGCGTTTCGTCGTGAAATCAGACAGTTTTTGAATGAAGCGCTAAACGGGGTGCCGTCGCATGTTAAAGCCCGTTCGTGGATGGGAACAAGCGATGAATTCAGTCGAAAGTTAGCCCAAAAAGGTTGGCTGGGTCTGACCATCCCCAAAGAATACGGCGGATCGGGTAAAGGCTTTTTTTCGCGCTTTGTCTTGTCTGAAGAGCTTCTTGCCTCTGGGGCGCCCGTGGCTTCCCACTGGATCGCTGATCGTCAAAGTGGACCTTTATTATTGCGTTACGGCACCCAGGCACAGCGCGAGTTTTACATTCCCCGAATCTGTCGTGGCGAAGCCTTTTTCTGTATTGGCATGAGCGAACCCAGTTCGGGTTCTGATCTGGCCAGTATCCGCAGTCGTGCTCAACGCACTGAAAATGGTTGGCTGCTCAATGGCAGCAAAATCTGGACGACCAATGCGCATGGCTGCCACTACATGATTGCGTTAGTACGTACATCCGGCGAGACGACCGATCGTCAAAAAGGCTTGTCGCAAGTCGTCATCGATTTAAGTTTGCCGGGCGTCACGGTTCGTCCCATTACAGACATGGCGGGTGATGCACATTTTTCAGAGGTTTTTTTCGATAACGTTAAGCTCGGAGCGGATGCGCTGGTTGGCACAGAAGGTCAGGGTTGGGATCAAGTCAACGCTGAGCTGGCCTTTGAACGCAGCGGGCCAGAACGTATTTATTCAAGTATTGCGCTCTTAGATTGCTGGGTTGATGCCTTGCGCGCGCAAAAGATCAGCGATGCCGAAACTAATGCCTTGGTGGGTTCAATGGTTGCTGAAATGGCGACGTTGCGTGCACTATCTTTGGCGGTGACTAAAAAACTGGTCGACGGCGAAAGTCCTGCAATCGATGCGTCGGTCGTGAAAGATTTTGGTACCGATTTTGAACAACGTTTGATCATTAACATTGCGGCGTGGTTGGGCACGCACCCCGACTTTATTGCGACGCCAGATCTGTTGCAGACCTTAGGCTATCTTGAACAAATGGGAGCAACCTTCTCCTTGCGTGGCGGTACGCGTGAGATCTTGCGAGGCATCATCGCGCGCGGCTTAGGATTAAGGTGACTCTGATGCAAAACGATTTTTATGATTCAGCTGAACGTTTATTTGGTGAGGTCTGTACACCTGCGGTGATTCGACAGATCGAGCAGGGTGGTGATACCTCCACGCTGTGGGCCTCTTTGAGTTCAGTGGGCTTTGCCGATGCGTTGTTGCCTGAAAGCTCCGATGGAGCCGGCTTGTCCTTGACCGAAGTTTGGCCGATGTTGTTTTCGATGGGCCGACATGCGTTGCCTTTGCCTTATGCCCAAACAGTACTGGCACGGGCCTGGTTGCAGCAGGCGCAGCAAGCACAAACCGTGCAATCTAACCTGCTCGCTCAGGGTGTGTCCGAAGGTACGATTACTTTCGCCCCTTATCGCGTCGCGCTAGGTAGCGCTGGTCTACAAGCCGCTGGCGTGTCCTTTGGTCGCACCGCGACTTGGGTTTTAGCGCAGAGTGATGCAAACGTTTGGTTATTACCCATTTCAAAAGCGCAAAGTACGCCCTCAGGCGGCAATGGTTCACTGGACGCCGACTTAACCTGGTCGGCCGAGGTGGCTGCCGCAGCGTTATTGGGGCGGTATAAAGCGCCGCAGTTTCGTGAACTTCTTGCACTTTCGCTTTCGGTTTTGATTGCCGGCGCTGCAGATCGCGTGTTTGAGATGACGCTCGCCTGGGCCAATCAGCGTGAGCAGTTTGGTAAGCCAATTGGTCGTTTCCAGGCGTTACAACAGCAAATCAGCGAAGTCGCCGAGCAAGTATTTGGTGCACGCATGTCAGCTGAAATGGCGTGTCGCAGCGTAGATTGGCAGCCCGCACCTGAGTTGGTCGCCTTGGCGAAAGCGCAAACCAGTCAGGCGGTTGCGCGTATTGTGGCGGTCGCACACGCGGTGCATGGTGCGATTGGGGTCACGCAAGAATTTGATCTGCAACTTTATACCCGTCGCTTAAATGAATGGGCAAAAGCGGGTGGGGGAGCCGGTTACTGGTCAGCCATCTTGGGGCAGCAAGTATTAAGCAGCAAGCACTCAGCCCTAGATTTTGTTCGGACAAGCTTATTTGCTGAACCTGCTGTCTAAAAAGACTAGCAGGGTTTGTCGACCAGTTCGTTCAACGCCTTCATGTCAATAATTTTGACTTCGCGCTGATTAATTTTGATGACACCGTCGCGCGCGAACCGAGAAAAAAGGCGACTGATCGTTTCAATCGTGAGCCCGAGGTAATTGCCGATTTCTTCACGACTCATTCGCATCATGAAATCGGTTGGCGAATAGCCTAGTATGGCTAAGCGCTGCGACAGGTTGCTTAAAAAGGCGGCCAGCCTTTGCTCAGAGCGCATGGATCCCAGCGCCAATAACACTTGATGTGATCGTGCGATTTCTTTGCTCATCAAGCGCCGAACCTGATGTTGTAACGAGGGCACAAAGCGGCTGATTTCGTCAATGTCTTGTAGTCGTACGACGCAAACTTCAGAATCTTCCATCGCGATCGCTGATGAGCTGTGCTTGCCTTCAATCATGCCATCTAGGCCGACGATCTCGCCGGGTAAGTAAAAGCCAGTAATTTGATGAGACCCATTGGCCTCTTCAAGCAAGGTTTTAATTGAGCCACTTCTTAAACTAAATAACGCGTTTAGCTGTTCGTTATGTCGATATAGGGGCTGGCCTTTGTCGATGCGAATCCGTTCTTTAACCAGTGCGTCAAGTTGTTGGACCTCGTGGGCAGGCATCCCGACAGGTAAACAAACGTGCCCCATCATGCAGGTAGAGCAGTGTTGTGAATCAACTTCTACAGGGATTCGTTTTTGCATGTTAAAGCCTCGCGAAGATTGACACGTGTAGTAGGGTTGAATGCTCCACAGAGTTCATGTGCAAGGTCGCAGATCACCTTTATTGTATGCCTCTTGACCCTAGTTAAGAGGTATGTCGTCGTTAATTGATTTAAATCAGGCTTGTACGCCGCGCGGTAGCGCACACTAAGCGTACCGTCATACCCTCTGAGAGGGGATCGACAGCATCACTATAAGTATTCGTTAGCCCGCTATTGAAAAGTGTCAAGATGACCGCATCTACAGGTCATCCCTTACTGGTCACAAGCCATTGTTTCAGGAAAACGACTATGCGATTCGACAAATTAACCACTAAGTTTCAGCAAGCGCTTGCCGATGCCCAAAGCATGGCATCGCGTAGCGAGCACCCCTATATCGAGCCTGCGCACGTGCTGGCCGCCTTATTGGCCGACAGCGACAGCGGAGCAGCTAGTCTGTTATCGCGCGCTGGCGTTGCCGTCAATCGTTTGCAAACCGCACTTGAGGCGGCCCTTAAAGGGCTGCCGAAAGTAAAAGGCGGCGACGATAACATTCAGGTCAGCCGCGACCTACAGGCTGTTTTTGCACGAACCGACAAAGAGGCAGCCAAGCGCGGCGACACCTATATCCCAAGCGAATTATTTTTATTGGCGTTAGCGGACGATAAAGGGGATGTAGGTCGGGCGCTTAAAGAAGCCGGCTTGC
>JBAXLV010000208.1:0-5153 GCA_037134635.1 Alcaligenaceae bacterium | reverse complement strand
ACTTTTTCAAGTGATTTATTCAGACTGGATGATGGCCGATTTACCCCCGCAGTCGCGCGGTGTCGCCGGAAGTCTTGCTGTACTGACTCGCATGCTAGGCATCGTCACCGGTGCGGTTTGTTGGCTTTGGCTCGTTGATCGAGGCGAGTCGAGCGCCTTAGCAATGGGCAGCACGCCTGAAGCTGCTTTTTTTGCCGGCTATCAACAACTGCATTATGTCGTTGCCGCGATTTCAGTTGGTTTTTTTGCACTGAGTTGCACCAAACGTGGCCTGTGGTTTGGTGCGATTCGATAATTTGCGAATCGATATGAAACGACTTCTGATCATTTATCACACGACTACCGGTGGCTCTGAGCAGTTAGCCCAGGCCGTTGCACGTGGCGCAAAACAAGAAGCAACGATCGAGGTGGTTTTACTGCAAGCCCAGAACGCACAAATCGAACACCTACTTAAAGCTGGTGGCTACGTCTTTATTGCGCCCGAGATGTTGGGATCACTGAGCGGCCTGATGAAAGATTTTTTTGATCGCACCTATTATCACGCGCTTGATCATTTAAATGGCCGTCCTTATGCAACAGTGATCTGCGCCGGCAGTGATGGGCAAGGTGCCCTCAGACAACTCGAAAAGATTGCAACAGGCTGGCGCCTGAAAAGGATCGCTGAACCGACTGTGGTTTTGACACGTGCCCAAAAAAAAGAAGAAATCCTACAAGCCAAATACATTGACCAAGCTTCGCTTAAAACAAGTGAAGAACTCGGTGCCGTCTTCGCCACAGGGTTAGCACTCGCGATTTTTTAGTAAACAGGAGCAATCATGCATAAACAAGAACCGTTGAAAAATAAAATTATGTCGGGGCAAACAGTGCCCGGGGCGATGGTCTTTGAATTTTTTTCACCTGGGGTGTCAAGCATTTTAGTGAACGCTGGCGCAGAGTTTGTGCTCTACGACATGGAGCACACTGGCTTGAGTTTTGAAACTTTAAAATGGCTATTTGCTTCGTGTCGCGGTCTTGCGATCACGCCCATGGTTCGGGTGCCACGTGGCGAATATACCTGGCTGGCTCGAGCCCTCGACTTAGGTGCTCACGGCGTCATGATTCCCATGGTTGAATCACGCGAGCACGCCTTGAGCATCGTCCAATCCTGTCGCTACCCTCCCATTGGTCGTCGAGGGGCCGCCTTTGGCTTTGCACAATGTGACTACCAAGGCGGCACTGTCACCGAAAAAGTAGAGGCGTACCATGCACGCACACTGATCATGGCGCAAATCGAAACTGAGCGTGGTCTTGCCAATATTGAAGAAATCGCTGCTGTCGATGGGATCGATGTCCTTTGGTTAGGGCATTTCGACCTCACAAACTTCATGGGAATTCCTGCTCAATTTGAAAATCCATTATTTCTAGAGGCCATGGCGCGCGTGGCAAACGTCGCCAGACAATACGGAAAAATTGCGGCCTTCATGGCAACGGACCCGGCTTGGATCGCGCGAGCAAAAGCGATGGGCTACACGATGCTCGCTGCAGGAACAGACTCGGGCCTGTTACAACAGGCGATGGGCACATTAATTAACGATATCAAAACGGAAGCCTGAATATGACGTTTCGCCTTGGAATCACAAGAGACCTGCTCACCGGTGACGGTTCGCCAAGCTTTGGCTTAGGCCCGCTCGAACTCTTAAAGCAAGAAAAACATATCGACTGGGAGTTCATTGATGAATCGGTCACTGAAATTACACCTGACATCATGGCGCGTTACGACGGTTTGCACGTCAACAGTCCTGCGGTCACCGCTCGGTCAGTAGCGCGAGCAGACTGTCGCGTGCGATTGGTTTCGCGACATGGCGTGGGCTATGACTCGGTCGATGTCGCCGCGCTGACCGCGAAAGGAATCCTCACAACCAATACGCCGATCGCCGTGCGTCGCCCAGTTGCCGTCGCGGCGCTCACCATGATTTTTGCCTTGGCTGGGCGTTTGTTCGCAAAAGACAATCTCATCCGTCAGGGCGAATGGAACACTCGAACCAATCACATGGGCCTAGGATTCACTACACGTACCTTAGGCGTTTTAGGTGCTGGGGGCATTGGTTTGGAACTACTGAACTTGGCGCGCCCTTTTGGCTGGCGGATGCTTGCCTGCGATCCGTTCGCTCAACCAGAAGCGATTTCTGCTTGCGGAGCGTCTTTGGTCGATCTAGACACACTATTGGCGCAAAGTGATTTTTTAGTCACGACCCTAGTCCTGAATGAAAAAACAAAGCACATCATCAATCGCGAACGCCTTTCAAAAATGAAGTCATCCGCGTTTCTAATTAATATGGCGCGCGGCCCAATCGTAGATGAACTTGCTCTGATTGACGCGCTAGAGCAGGGCGTGATCGCCGGGGCCGGACTTGATGTGTTTGAGCAAGAGCCGATTCAAACTGACAATCCATTGCTTAGGATGCGGCAGGTTCTGTTAACGCCGCATTCACTTTGCTGGACCGATGAGTGTTTTGATCATATCGCGCGCGAAGGACTTGGCTGCCAAATCGCTTTTGCAAAAGGGCTGATGCCCTTGTCGGTTGTACGCGTTTAAAGAAACCTTTGACATCACGCGCTAACGCTAAGGATCAAGAATGCATACCGCCCATCAATACCGCATCGCTGCACTCAGTTTAAAAAGCTTGAGAGTTGTCACTTGTCTTCTGCTTACATTTTTTTCTGGCCACGCGGGTGCGCAAGCATGGCCAGGTAAACCCATTACCATGATTTCACCCTACCCTGCAGGGGGTGGAGTCGACACTGTGACGCGCCTCATTGCCGACCGTTTAGCACCCGCTTTAAACAGCACCATCACCGTTGAAAATCGACCAGGCGCTGGCGCCACGATCGGTGCCGCACAACTCGCCCGTAGTGCACCCGATGGCTACACCTTGATGGTCGGCAGCATTGTTGACTACGCGATTGCGCCCCATGCGCACCCTGCGCTGAGCTTTGAGATGAAACGCGACTTGCTACCCGTTGTGCAGCTCGGCTTTGGCCTCGTCGGACTTGTCATCAATGTTGACGTACCGGCAAAGGATTTAAAAGAGTTAATCGCCTTGGTTAAAGCCAAACCCAATGCCTTGAGCTATGCGTCATCGGGAGTGGGTGGTCAAGTTCATTTGAATATGGAATTGTTTAAACAAATGTCTGGCACAGATATTGTGCACGTTCCGTATCGCGGCACCACGCAATTTATGCCTGATTTACTTTCTGGTCGCGTGGCGATGTCTCTCGATAGCCTCCCTGCACATTTGGCAAATATCCGTGCTGGCAAGACTCGCGCCTTGGCCGTAGGCAGTGCTGAACGCTCGAGCACGTTACCCGAGGTACCAACCTTTATCGAAGCAGGATTGACGGGATATGAAGCTGCGACTAACTACACGCTATTTACCCCAACGAATACGCCTAAGGACATCGTGGCAAGACTCAATCTCGAAGTAAACATCATTCTTAAACGAGCCGATGTCATCGAAAAGCTTGGTGCAATCGGAATTACTGTCATTGGCGGCAGCACCGCGTCTGCTCAAGCCCGTATTCCAGTTGAAATTGAAAAGTGGACTCAGGTGATCAAGGCTGGCAATTTAGTCTTGACTCAGTGATTAAGCACACTAGGCAGCCAGGTTGAGATTGCAGGGATATAAGTCAAGATTGCAAGCGCAACAATCAGTGCAAACACAAAGGGGCCAATTTCTTTGACGATCAGACCCAGATGGGTTCGCGAGACCGAACTTGCCACGAACATTAACACGCCGACAGGTGGCGTGATTTGCCCAATCACTAAATTCACCAGCAACACAATGCCAAAATGTAGAAGATCGATCTGAAGAGCCGTTAACAACGGAATCAAAATCGGCACCACGATGATCATGATTGCGAGTGTTTCCATGAACATCCCTGCAATCAACAGCGCCACATTCAAAATCAGCAAAATCGCCCACGGTGAAGTCGTAATTGATGTCAATAGCGCTGCAACCTGCTGAGGCGCTTGTTCAACACCCAAGATCCAACCAAAGGGCGCTGCACCGGCCGCGATCACCAAAATAGCCGCAGTCTCGCGACCCGTTGCGAGCAGAATGGCTGGCAAACTGCTCCACGTTAAGGTGCGGTAAACGAATAGCCCAATAATCAATGAGTAAGCGCAAGCGACCGCAGCGATCTCAGTCGCCGTAAACACCCCCATTCGAAAACCGACTAAAATCAATACCGGCATCGCCAACGCCCACAGCGCATGGCGAAACGCCTCGTAGAGTCGGGTACGACTGAACGCAGCATCTTTGGGAAACCCGCGCTTACGTGCCGTCCAGTCGATCACCAACATCATTGCCCCAGCCATCACGACGCCCGGGAGCAAGCCTGCAATAAACAAGTCGCCCAACGACACGTTGGCTTGCCAGGCATAAATGACCATCAGGATTGAAGGCGGAATGATCGGCCCAAGCGTAGCTGCTGCCGCGCACACGGCAGCGGCAAAGCCACGGCCATAGCCGGCTTCTGTCAGTTGCGGTACAAACACACGAGAGGTTGCTGCGCAATCCGCCACCGATGAACCTGAAATACCAGACAGGAACACGTTGCCCACAATGGCGGTTTGAGCTAACCCTCCGCGAATGTGTCCGACGAAGGCGCGCGTAAAGTTAAACAACCTTTCACTAATGCCCGACTCGTTCATCAACGCACCGGCTAGCGTAAACAGGGGCACCGCTAACAAAGGAAACGACTGCACGTTAGTGGCCACACGTTGAGCCACCACTGACACTGGAATACCGTCCAGGCCGATCACCAACATCGCTGAACCCAGCATGGCGAAACCAATTGGCACGCCGACGATCAACAGCGCGACAAATACACAGAGCAGAAGGGTCAACATGAAATGAATATCACTTATTGATTAAGTCTGAGCCATATCAATGACCGTTTCTGTCGCATTTTGAAACACGACCTCGGGGCCTTCGTCGATCAAAATGATCGCGCCGTGCAACAGTGTGAGCGCGAACCCGATTGGCATTGAGATAAAAATCCAGCCCATCGAATAGCCGAGCATCGGTGTGTTGCTACCCCACACATTCAGCGTGTAAGACACGCCGGCATAAACGGCAGCTACCAAAATGACAGCGCCCGCTGCGCAAGCC
>JBAXLV010000207.1:0-5156 GCA_037134635.1 Alcaligenaceae bacterium | reverse complement strand
AAACTTTGATGTGCGTGCTGGCCGTGAATGTCGATCAGATGCTCACCAATTTCGCGCAACTGTGTGATGGTCACAACCGAACCATTGATGTAGGCGCGGCTGCGACCTTGCGAATCAATGACGCGCCGTAAAACGAGTTCTTGATCGGCGTTTAAATCGTTTTCAGTCAGCCAGTGGGTGAGTGAATCGGGTATCTCGAATACCGCGCTGATTTCAGCACGGGCTGCCCCTTCGCGCAGCACCGACGAGTCAGCGCGTTCGCCTAACGTGAGAGCTAGCGCATCGATCAAAATAGATTTGCCCGCGCCGGTTTCCCCAGAAAAAACGGTGAAACCCGAATCAAAAGTAAGGTCGGCTTCGCTGACGATGACAAAGTCGCGGATGTGCAGTGCACGCAGCATGACCTATTCGGCCTCGCTGCCCGAGCGGGGCATTCGGTTCCAGTCTAGCTTGCGGCGTAGAGTCGAAAAAAAACTATAACCAGCCGGGTGCAAGAACCGGATATTGTGTGGCGCGCGTTGTACCACAATCCGATCGCCCGGCATCAAATCTGACCAGGTTTGCATATCGAAGTGCACACTGGCCCCCCCTTCGCTGCGGCCCATCGCCGTCAGCGTCATATTCAAGACCCCAGTTGCAGGGATCACAATCGGACGGTTTGAAAGCGTTTGTGGGGCAACAGGCACCAAGACAATCGCGGCGACTTCGGGGTGCAAAATAGGGCCTGCCGAAGAAAGTGCGTACGCCGTTGACCCTGTTGGGGTGGCAACAATGAGGCCGTCAGCGCGTTGGGTGTACATATACGTATCATTGACTTCGACGCGTACTTCGATCATGCCGCCTCGACCAGAGCGGTTTAACACCACATCATTCAGTGCGGTTGCTGCAAACATTTGCTTGACACCACGCCAGACTGTAGCGCTCAGCAGCATGCGCGTTTCGGTTTCGTAACGCCCCTGAAGCAAGTCTGCCAACGCTTGGGTAGAGTTTTCTAGGGGGATATCGGTAATAAAACCTAAACGCCCATGATTGATTCCGACAACCGGTACATCAAAGGGTGCTAAGTGGCGCGCGGCGCCCAGCATGGTGCCATCGCCCCCCATCACAATTGCCAGGCTTGCGCGCTGGCCGATTTCGGTAAAACTAGCGCTTGGGTACTCGTGGAGGCCCGTCTGCCGGGCAGTGTCCGCCTCAATTAGCACCTGCGAGCCTTCTTTTAGCAGTTGTTTGGCGAGCGCACGCAGGGGGGCATGCAGGCCTGAGTCCTGATAGCGACCAACTAGCGCAATAATAGGAAAATGCATTGGGCTCACAATCCAAGAAAATCTAACCGATTATAGGGTCGACAAAGGTAAAATAGGGCAATGATGGATGATCGTGCGCGTGCGCTGCTTAAAGCGCTTATTGAACGTTACATAGACGATGGCCAGCCGGTCGGCTCGCGTACGCTCTCAAAAATGTTCGAGTTGTCTCCCGCAACGATCCGCAATGTCATGGCCGACCTTGAAGAGCTCGGGCTCATCCATAGCCCCCATACGTCGGCGGGCAGAATCCCCACGCCGCGGGGGTATCGGTTGTTTGTCGACACCATGCTCACCGCGCAGCCGATTGATTTGCGACCCGTTTCGACCGTACGCGATTTGCAAACGGGCTCTGACCCGGCTCGGGCCGTGCAGGCAGCCGCAGCCATGTTGTCGAGCCTGAGTCAGTTTGCTGGGGTCGTGTTGTCTCCCCGCAGGGCCCAGGTGTTTCACCAGATCGAATTTATTCGATTGTCTGAAAAGCGCATTTTATTGATTATCGTGACTCCCGATGGCGATGTGCAAAACCGCATCCTGCTAACCCCGCGGGACTACACGGCGACGTCCCTCATTGAGGCGGCTAATTTTTTCAACCATAACTTTGCCGGCAAGTCGTTTGCGGCCGTTCGGCAAACGCTGGCGCATGACCTGGCGCGCTTACAAGAAGACATGTCACGCTTGATGCAGGCTGCCGTTGAGGCGGGTGCACAGGCGGCCGATGAGGTCGAAACCGTTGTGATCGCTGGTGAGCGCAAACTACTGGATGTCAATGAGCTTGCCTCTGACATGGATCGCTTGCGTAAAACCTTCTCGATGTTTGAAAAAAAAACCGATTTGCTCCAGCTGCTAGAAGTGTCAAGTCAGGCGCAGGGTGTCCAGATTTATATCGGAGGCGATTCACAGTTAGTGCCCACCGAAGACTTGTCTGTGGTCACCGCACCCTATAGCATTGACGGGCATGTGATCGGCACGCTTGGTGTGATTGGCCCCACGCGAATGGCCTATGAACGAGTGATTCCAATAGTTGACATTACTGCGCGCCTGTTATCCAGCGCACTTAGCCACCCCCCTTACGAGCGTTAATAGCGATGCGTTTCTGGCCTGAACCTTCACGCGACCTTGATCGCGCCCCCCGCTTTGTGTCTTGGCCCAAGCCTTTTAAAAGCCCGGGTGTCGGCGTGATACTTGTCAATCTGGGTACACCCGATGAGCCCACCGCGCCTGCGATTCGTCGCTACTTGCGCGAGTTTTTGTCTGACCCGCGCGTGATTGAAATCCCCAAGCTGCTTTGGTGGCCCATTTTAAATGGGCCAATTCTGATGGCGCGCCCCCGAAAATTGGTGCCGCGCTACAAAAGCGTCTGGATGGAAGGAGGTTCACCTTTGATGGTGTATACCCAGCGTCAAACCGAAGGCCTACGACAAGTATTTGCGCAGCGCGGTCTTTCGGTCGAAGTCGAAACCGGGATGCGCTATGGCAAGCCGTCGATTAAAGACGCCATGTTGCGCTTACGCGACCGAGGCTGCGAGCACTTGTTAGTCGTGCCGCTTTATCCGCAATATGCGTCTAGTACAACGGCGACGGTGGTCGACGAGGTGGCGCGGGTTGCCAGTCACATGCGTAATCAACCGGCACTGCGGTTTATTAAGCGTTTCCATACAGACCCGTCCTTTATTGGCCCGCTCGGTGACAAAATCGCAGCGTATTGGCAACAGCATGGCAAGCCTCAAAAGCTTGTCATGAGTTTTCATGGTTTGCCCAGGCAGTGTGTTGAGTTGGGTGACCCCTATTGCCGTGACTGTTACGAGACGGCTCGCGCCCTTGCGAATTATTTAGGGCTATCAGATGACGATTACCAGGTAACTTTTCAAAGTCGATTTGGTCCGGCCAAGTGGCTCGAGCCGTATACCGAACCGACGTTAAAGAGGCTCGCCGAGCAAGGTGTTACCGAGATTGACGTAGTTTGCCCTGGGTTTCTGGCGGATTGTCTTGAAACACTTGAAGAGATTCAGGTCGAGGTGCGCGAAACGTTTATGCACGCCGGAGGCAAGCAGTTTCGGTACATCGCGGCGTTAAATGATGATCAGGCCTGGATTCACGCATTGGCCGAGATGGTACTTCAACAGTTACAAGGCTGGCCCATTGAGCCATAGGCCTTAGTTAGGCGCTCTCCAAGATTTTTTTCATGGTTAACCCTTGAATTGCAGGGTTAAGCCCCAATTTCTTTCATATTCACGCATTTTCTGGAGAAGTAAATGGCAGACCCCAAAGACTCGACCGAAGCGCATCACGAGCATGATCCGGCGTCGGTGACCCCCGAGGAGGGTGCGCCTAAGGCCGAAGACTCGGCACCGCTTGATCCAATCGAGCAACTGCGGGCTGAACTCGCAGCAGCGCAGACTCAACTGGCCGAGCAGCGGGATCAGGCTTTGCGTGCCCATGCCGAAATGGAAAACGTACGTCGCCGCGCGCAAGAAGAGGTTTCCAAGGCCCGCAAATTTGGGATTGAGTCGTTTGCTGAAGGGCTAGTGCCAGTTAAAGATAGTTTAGAGGCTGCTTTGGCGCAGACGGAGCAAACGGCTGAGACCATGCGCACCGGCATTGAAGTGACCCTTAAACAGTTGGCGAGTGCCTTCGAGCGCAATCACCTTAAAGAAATTGCCCCCGAGGCAGGTGCCAAGTTTGATCCCCATCAGCACCAGGCCATTGCGACGATTCCCGCTGAGCAGGCGGCCAATACGGTTGTTCAAACCTTGCAGAAGGGTTATTTGATAGCAGACCGTGTGTTGCGACCGGCGCTCGTCACCGTTGCTGCTTGATTTTTAAGCAGTGGGTGTGATTCGGCGGTTTCAAGATTTTTCAGATTTAAGGCAATAAAGGTGGGTTTTAGTCTTGAAATCGCACGTTTCTCCCCCAATTACCACTCATCGAAGTAATTCACTCTTATTCTGATTTCTTAAAAGGTAGTTTGACCATGAGCAAGATTATCGGTATCGACCTTGGCACCACCAACAGCTGCGTGGCAGTGATGGATGGCGGAAAAGTCAAAATTCTTGAAAACGCCGAGGGCACGCGTACGACCCCCTCAATCGTCGCCTACATGGAAGACGGTGAAACGCTGGTGGGTGCGCCTGCTAAACGTCAGGCGGTGACAAATCCAACCAATACGCTGTACGCCGTTAAGCGTTTGATCGGTCGTAAGTTCACTGAAGACGCTGTGCAAAAAGATATTAACTTGATGCCTTACAAAATCGTCAAGGCCGATAACGGCGATGCTTGGGTTGAGGCTCAGGGTAAAAAACTTGCACCTTCACAGGTGGCTGCCGACGTCTTGCGCAAAATGAAAAAGACGGCAGAAGACTTTTTGGGTGAAACGGTCACTGAGGCGGTGATCACTGTGCCAGCCTACTTTAATGACAGTCAGCGTCAGGCTACAAAAGATGCAGGCCGAATTGCCGGTCTTGATGTCAAGCGCATTATCAATGAGCCAACGGCTGCTGCGCTTGCTTTTGGTATGGACAAGTCTGAAAAAGGCGATCGCAAGATCGCTGTATTCGACCTAGGCGGTGGCACGTTCGATATCTCGATCATCGAGATAGCGGATGTGGATGGTGAGAAACAATTTGAAGTGCTCTCTACCAATGGCGACACGTTTTTGGGTGGCGAAGATTTTGACCAGCGCATCATCGAGTATGTGATTGCTGAGTTCAAGAAAGACCAAGGCGTTGATTTGTCAAAAGACGTATTGGCCTTACAGCGCTTAAAAGAAGCTGCTGAGAAAGCCAAGATTGAATTGTCTTCTGCGCAGCAAACTGAAATCAACTTGCCCTACATCACGGCAGACGCTTCAGGCCC
>JBAXLV010000206.1:0-5164 GCA_037134635.1 Alcaligenaceae bacterium | reverse complement strand
GGATTGACCATGGTCGATGCCCCGGTAGGCCGTTTAGCCGAACATGCTGACCGTGCTGAGTGTTTATTTATGGTGGGCGCGTCAGAGGCTGACTTTAAAACGATCACCCCTTTATTAGATGCAATGGGCAACGCAACGTTTCACTGTGGCCCAGTTGGCACAGGGGGCAGAACCAAACTAGTCAATAATTACGTTGCCATCACTTTGACCCAAGTCAATGGTGAAGCCCTCGCATTATCACAGCGCTTTGGTTTAGACATCACAAAGACGCTTGCGGTCTTACTAGGCACTTCGGCCAATAATGGCCAGCTGCGCATGAATTTTCCGAATAAAGTCTTGGCGGGCGATACGACACCAGGCTTCACCATTGATCTCGCGCACAAAGACCTCTCACTGGTCGTCAATGCCGCCCATGCAGCTAAAGTACCGATGCCCGTTGCCGCCGCGGTGCACGAATCGTTTAGCCAGGCACGCGCAGCCGAGTTTGGCGCGATTGATTTTTCAGGCATCGCAGACGTGATCTGCGAAGTTTCAAAAATCAAAAAGCCACGCGTACCAAAAGGCTGGAAACCAAGCTAATTCGCTTGAAGCACCATCTCAACACCGCGCTCAGCGATCATATAGGTCGCAGCGTTGGTGTTGGCCGATACTACCGTTGGCATCACCGAGGCGTCGATCACGCGTAGGCGCTCAACGCCACGCACACGCAACTGTGAATCCACTGGCGAATGTCCATCATCACTCATACGACAAGTGCCACTTGGGTGGTATACCGTGCCACCACGCGTTTGAGCGAAGGTCCAAAGATCCATATCGCCAGGCATGGTTTCAACATCCCATAAATCTTTAAACGCCGGTTGTGCATAAATCTCGCGCAGCATTTCAAGCCCCGCCACAATCACTTTACGATCGTGTTCAGCTGAAAAATACCGAGGTTCAATTTTTGGCTGATCAAAGGGGTCTGCAGAACGAATTGACAGGCGGCCGCGGCTATCAGGGCGGCATTGGCAGACCGCCGCACTAAAGCCTGAGTAGTCATGTAAAGGTTCACCAGGCTTATCAACGGACAAAGGCATGATAATCAATTGAATATCGGCACGATGATCACGTGCGTGCTTGGTGCGGGCTAAACCACCCACTTGCCCTGCACCCACGGTCAGCGGGCCAGTATTATTAAACAACCATTGCAGACCCATTTTGGCAAGCTCAAGTGGATTACGCACTTGATCATTGATCGACATTTTTTTCTTGAGTTTCACGATCACGCGCGCTTGATAATGATCTTGAAGATTCTCACCCACTTCGGGTGAATCTGCTACAACAGCGATCCCATGCTGCTGTAACAGCGCAGTAGGCCCTACACCAGACAACTGTAGTAATTGCGGCGATTGCAAAGCACCGGCGCACAATAAAACTTCACGCTCAGCCTGTGCGTGTTTCGTTACACCATTTTCGATCCATTCAACCCCAACAGCAACCTGACCGTCAAACAGCACGCGCGAAACCTGTGCATGGGTCACGATCGTCAGATTTGGGTTGCTCATAACAGGCCGTAAAAATGCGCGCGCACCCGATGAGCGCCAACCATCTTTAATCGACAGTTGATAGGCACCGACTCCATAATCCGTCTCGGCATTAAAGTCTTTATTTGCGGGCAAACCAAACTGTTTTGCCGCCTCGAGCCAGGCCTCACAATAGGGATGATCGTTTCGTAGATCTGAAACACCTAACTCACCGGATGCCCCGTGATAATCTGTTTCACCGCCCGCATAATGTTCTGATCGCTTGAAGTATGGCAGTACGTTGTCGTAGTTCCAGCCAGTGGCACCTAATTTGGCCCAGTCGTTGTAATCGTCGTGTTGGCCACGAATATAGATGAGCCCATTAATAGAAGACGATCCACCAAGTACCCTCCCGCGGGGCCACACCACATTACGGCCACCAGTGCCTTCACTGGGCTCAGTATCGAAGTGCCTTGAAAATTTTGGATTCATCATGGTTTTAAAATACCCAATGGGCAAATGAATCCAAAAATTTTTATCCGGACCACCCGCCTCAAGCAACAGCACAGAGTGCCCTGCTTGAATTAAGCGATTCGTGACAAGACAACCGGCCGAACCGGCGCCGACAACGATATAGTCAAAGGTGGTTTTCATACGATTAGGCTTTAATAGTTTCTATGTAAAGTTTTGAATCAAAGTAGGTGGTCGCGGGCACCGCGTTCTGAATGCCGCCTGCTTTGATAAAAAAATCAGTGACCTGCTGCAACCATTTGGCGGCAGTGCCATCTGCGTAGAGCTTTGTCCATTCGGCTGAAGAAAAGTATTTTGATGCCTTAAATTGTTCTTTGAAGTCAGCAAGAGGAACATTTTTATACTTCGCTTCTTGCAATGCTTGAATCGCCATCGGATCGTTGATCAGTGCATCGTTGGCAAGCGCCCATCCCTTGATGACACGCCGACAAATCTCTTTATTTTTTTCGTAATAATCAGTGCGAGCGGCCCAGCCTCCTGTAATCGCAGCCTGCGGATAATATGCCGAAGCATCCACTAGCTTTTTTGCACCAGGCACTTTGTTGCGCACTGTGATGTCAAAAGGAACCCATAAAGCAACTGCAGGAACTGCACCAGAGATAAACGAAGTCACGGCCTCAGCCATCCGCTGATTGACAATCTCAACCGACGAAGCATCAATGTTGTTGGCACGCAAGGCATTATCTAAAAAAACATGGGCGGTTCTACCCGTTGTCGTTGAGATTTTTTTACCTTTCAAATCGGCAAAAGTCTTAATTCCCATATCTTCGCGTACCCACAATTGCGCAGTCGCAAACTCAACGTTATTAATTAAAAAAACTTTACCCTGGCCACGTGCTGGAAAATTAGACACCACCGCACCAGTCGAAAGCATATCCAGACTACCCCCAACCATTGCCTGAAAGAGCTCAAGTCCGGTCGTGAACTCAATAAACTCCATATCTAATGCATTATTTGCGAAACTACCGATGCGATCGCCAGTCCAAATCTGACCGTCTACTGCGGGCGTGTGCAGATAACCGACCTTAACTTTACTGCGCGCCTGCCCAAGGGCTGGAAAACCGATTGTTGACAAACCCAGTAGGGCACCGCTTGTTTGAATCAGCTTTCTACGATTATTGTTCATCTTGACTCTCACTCTAAAACACGATTAATAAAATAATGGCTCAAATCATCTGCCACTAACTAACTGCTTTTGTTGAACGGCGTACTCTTGCATGACTAACCCGTGAATATGGCTGCGTAAATCAGCAAAAACCTGAGACCCATGAAGACTTTCATCTCTTGGGTAGTCAAACGGTATCGTAATGACCTCTTTTATTCGACTCGGCCTGGCCGTGACGACAATAATTTTCGAAGACAAATAAATCGCCTCATCTACAGAATGTGTAATCAGCATCACAGTCTTTTGTTCAACTGTTAGCGCACTCAATAACAAATTTTGCATTGCGGAACGAGACTGCGCATCTAACGCACCAAACGGCTCATCCATGAGCAAAAATTGTGGCTTGACCGCGTAGGCCCGGGCGATCGCTAAGCGTTGACGCATCCCACCAGACAGAGTTTTTGGATACGCGCTTGCAAAGTCACTAAGCCCCATCAATCGCATGTAGCGCTGACAGATTTCTTCACGCTCTTGTGCATCGACGCGATTCGCATTGAGCGTGAGCCCGAACCCGATATTCTCTTTCACTGTTAGCCAAGGAAAGACACCATACTCTTGAAAGATGACGCCACGCTCGGGGCCTGGACCCTCGATCGGCTTGCCATCTAACAAGACAGTTCCTGTCGTAGGCTTTACAAAACCCGCGACGATATTCATCATGGTCGTTTTACCGCAGCCAGAAGGCCCGATGATCGATACGAACTCTCGATCGGCCACCTCAAAACTCACGTTATCAACCACCTTAAGTTGATCAAAGGACACCGATACGTCTTTGAAGGTGATTCGGGTCGTCATTCGATTCGATCCTGCCAAGCAACCAGGCGTTTACTCAAGCGACGCAAAAGAACATCCATGGCGAGCGCAATAAAGCCAATGCAAATAATTCCGACATAAATAATATCAAGCTGAAAAAATGACGAGGCATTTTGAATCATGGCGCCCAAGCCCTGCTGAGCAGCGATCAACTCCGAGGCCACCAGCGTTGCCCAGGCGACACCCAATGCCACTCGCAAGGCCGTCAAAATATGGGGGATGGTAAGTGGAAAAATCACCTTTCTGAAAATCTCGGCATCGGTCGCACCTAAAGTGCGAGACACTTTGACAAAAATCGGACTGATCTGCGCCACGCCTTCGTACATCACAATGACGCCCGCAAAAAAAGTGGCATAAAACAAAATTGCAACTTTAGCAATTTCGCCTATGCCAAAGTACACAATCACCAAGGGGATTAACGCAATCGGAGGCAATGCCCGAAAAAAATTAATGAGTGGATCAATAAAACGTCTGACATCTTTATACCAACCCAACATGAAGCCCACCGGCACTGCCGCTGTAATGCCAAGCGAGACGCCAAGCGCGACGCGCTGAGTCGACATTGCGATGTCACGCAAAAGCCGACCGTTAAACAATAAGTCTTGAAATTGAGCCGCCACAGCATGAGGCGTGGGAACCAAGGCAGGATTAATCAGCCCAGAATAGGCGATTGCGTACCAAAGGATGACTAACAGCCCCCAAGGAGCCAAAATCAAGGCGATATGACGCAAAAACAAGTCTCCGGCGGTATTCGAGTCAATTGATAGCACTCAGGCCATGCTCGATTATTTTTGACAAGCATCTTCGCGGAAATAGTACTATAAATAGAATCTTTAGAACAATTGTTTTGCTTTTGCGATTATGCAAGCGAAGCACTTGCCCACCCGCCACGCGACTGAACCCAAAGAACGATGCTTTCTAGTTTTAAAAATAGCCCAATCCCACGATATGCACAGCTTGCCGATCACTTTCGACAACGCATCATGCGCGGCATTTGGCCCTTAGGACATAAGCTGCCGTCGCTCGAAGCATTAATGCTTGAGTTTGAGGTGGCTCGAGTTACCGTACGCCAAGCCATCGACTTGCTTGCGCGCGATGGGGTGCTTCATCTACTCAGAGCAGTATTTTTCCGTCTTGGATAGATCAATTGTGT
>JBAXLV010000205.1:0-5174 GCA_037134635.1 Alcaligenaceae bacterium | reverse complement strand
TTTTACTTTGGGGCCTACTCGAACTGAGCGTTGAGCCGATTGCACTTTTTAAGCAACTCAATCGCGTTGCGCAAATGCTGCCCGATTTATTCTGGGTTTTTTTTAATATGCTCGGCAATGGCTGGGGAGTCTTCGCTCTGCTTTGCCCGCTATTGATTATTGCACCTAGAGCGCTCATGGCAACGCTCTGTGCTGGCGCGCTTGCGGGCGTGCTCTCGCGCATGCTCAAGCTCAGCTTACAGTTTCCGCGCCCTGCCTCGGTGCTTGACCCGGCCAGCTTTCATATCGTCGGAAACCCACTGACTTCACTTTCGATGCCCTCGGGTCACACCCTAACCGCCTTTGCGCTGGCGACGGCACTTTACTTCAGTGTGAAGCCGTCATTGCGCAAACAAGCACTTTGGCTGTTTGTCATAGCAACCTTCGCGGGCTTCGCACGCATCGCGGTCGGTGCGCATTGGCCAGCCGACGTTTTTGCCGGCATGTCGATCGGGCTTCTCAGTGGCATGCTTGGCGCACGCGTCGCGCAACAGATACCGGCCAATCAACTCACACCGCAGGCTTGGCCGCTTCGCCTCGCAAGTGTTGGTGCGATGCTGTGTATTTATATTTTATTGACGGATCGTCTCGACTTTGACGAGACGCGTCCGTTTCAATACTTCGCTGCCGCAGTCGCAACACTGAGTCTGGCCTGGTTTATAAAGCAAACGCTTAAACCACGCACTGGTTATTGACCTGTTTCGGCTTTATAACGTGCCAAATTTTCTGCATTAGGTGGATACAAACCGGGCAAAGCCTGTCCTTTTTGTACTTGTTCCATAATCCAATTTTCAAGAGTTTCTTGAGCAGCTGCACTTGACACGACGTCATTGAGCAGCGCCGCCGGGATCAGCACAGCGCCGTCATCATCCACCACCACGACATCACCCGGAAACACTGCGACCCCACCGCAACCAATGGGTTGTTGCCAAGCGACGAAGGTTAAACCTGCGACTGAGGGTGGCGCCGCCGCCCCAGAACACCAAACGGGTAAACCGGTACCTAGCACTCCGGACAAATCTCGCACGACTCCGTCTGTGACCAGCCCAGCCACTTTTTTCTTGGCCATCCGTGCGCACAAGATATCGCCAAAAATACCCGCATCGGTCACGCCCATTGAATCGACCACAGCGATGCAACCCTCAGGCATATCTTCGATCGCAGCACGCGTTGAAATCGGCGAGGACCAGGACTCGGGTGTCGCCAGATCTTCACGCGCGGGCACAAAACGTAGCGTAAACGCACGTGCAACCAAGCGCGGCTGTCCAGCACGAATCGGCTTTGTGCCACGCATCCAAACATTACGCAAACCTTTCTTTAACAAAATCGTGGTTAAGGTTGCGGTCGAAATTTTGGATAAGGCTTCGATCACGCTTGCATCGAGCTGCATGTTAATCATGTTGAGACTCTCTTATTCAGTGAAGATGGTTCGCTGCGTTCAATTTTCAGGCAATTAATTTAAAGCTTTTAATTTTTTTTCTTGCCGCGCCGTCAACCGCTTAATGTCGGCAATATCCAACGCAGATAATTTTGGACCAGGCTTGCGAATCGCAGCTGAAGCAATCGCCCCGCGTTCAGCCAAGATATGTTTGCGCACAGCCAAACCAATACCACCCTGCTGCTCATACTTCGCCAACGGCAGATAGGCATCAAAAATATCAAACGCGCGTTCGACCTGGCCCGCCGCATAGGCCGCGCACACATCCACCATCATTTCAGGATAGGCAAACCCCGTCATCGCGCCATTGGCACCGCGCACCAGCTCTTCGGGCAAGAACAATCCGCCACCGTTGCCTGTCAAGATCGAGATTTTGCGCAACTCGCCTTTTTGCATCGCCGTGCAGATCGCTGTCAGCTTAGCCAAACCAGGCCAATCTTCGTGCTTAAGCATGACGCAACGTGGCGAGTTTTTTAAGATTTTAAGTATCACTGCCGCCGACATCTGTACCGTGGTTGAAACGGGATGATCTTGAAGAACCCACGGCACATCGGGGCCTAGAGTCTCGTTGACCATATCAAAATAACTTGTAATCTGGTCATCTGTACGCACCGTGGCGGGCGGTGCCACCATCACGCCCGCTGCACCCATATCCATCACGCTTTTTGTCAACTCGCCCATCGGCGCAAACCCTGGCGCTGAGGCACCCACCACCACGGGCACCTTGCCCTGCACACGTGCCAGCACTTGGCGCACAAACAGGCGTGACTCTTCAGCAGTCAGTTTGGTGGCTTCACCCATAATGCCTAAAATCGTTAAACCTGTCACACCGCGTTCAAGACAAAAATCCACCATCCGATCCGTGCTTGGCAAATCAAGCTCTCCGTTGTCCTTAAAGGGCGTCACGGTAATCAGATAGACCCCTTGGGCCGTTTCGTTCAGTGTGTTCACAATACTTCCTTATCTTGGATGCCCCATGGGGCTGCTCGCGGGTCACAACCTCGTACAATCGTTAGTCTAAGCCATTGACAACATGAATGCTTGTACCGCCCAAGCATCGCCTCGGAGACCAAAATGAAATTATCTAAAATTCTGCATGTTTTGGGATTTTTCGCGATGTTTTACCTAGGCGCCGCAGGTTTTGCGACCCAGGCACAAGAATACCCACGCCAACCTATCAAAATTGTCGTGCCGTGGGCGCCAGGCGGAAACGTAGACATTACCGCTCGCACCATCGCGCCCGCCCTCTCTGAGATCCTTGGGCAGCAAGTCGTGGTTGAAAACAAACCGGGCGCAGGTGGCTTCATCGGCACGCTGGGCGTCGTTAGGGCTACACCCGATGGGTACACTCTGCTGCTGGGCTCAAGCGGCTCAATCGCGGTTGGCCCCGCACTGGACCAAAAAGCGCCGTACGACCCCACAAAAGACTTAATCGCGATCGGCCCGATTCATGAGGCTGCGATGGTCTTAAGCGTTTCAGCGAAGGGCCAACTCAAGACCTTTGCCGACTTCACAGCAAAAGCCAAGGCGCCCAACTCAGCCGTATCAATCGGCTCAGCGGGCAACGGATCCAGCCAACATCTTGCCCTCGAACTACTGGCGTTAAAGATGCAACTTAAATTGACCCATATCCCCTATAAAGGCAGCGGACCTGCACTCAACGACGCCGTGGGCGGCCAGATTGATAGCATTCTCGATCAGCTCATCGCCTCGATTGGTCACATCAAAAACGGCACGCTGGTTGCGATCGCGCAAAGTGGCAATGCCCGATCGCCCCTGCTGCCCGACGTGCCAACCTTTCAAGAACTTGGCGCGAAAGACGTCGATATCGTCACCTTTACCGGCTTGTTCGGCCCTGTCGGTATGCCTGCAGCAGTCATCGATAAAATCAATGCCGCCCTGAAGCAGGCGCTCAGTCAAAAGGCCGTGCAAGAGCGCTTTAGCAGCCTCGGTGTCGACATCATGCACCTTGACCGTGCAGCGTTTCAACAATACGTAAATAAAGACTTTGCAACGTCCAAAGCAATTGGCAAGGCTGCAAACATCGTCATTAACCAATAGCTCAGCACCAATGTAGTGAGCCTCGACTGACGCGCACCACTCGGGTGCGACTCTTTGAGCAAACGGGCAAAATGCGCACCATCATGCTACAGAATAAAACGTAGCTGCCTCTTGGCACACTACTTGCTTTGACTCTCATGACGCTCGATCACGAGCATGGGAGCCAAGTATGAAAAGCAAATCTACTGAGCATGCCGCCGTCAGCACCGGTCGGCGCAAACTATTGACCACGACAACAAAAGGCCTGACAGGCGCAGCCTTGATGGCCCTGGTCGATCCTTTGGTCAAAGCCGGCGCCTGGGCTGCGGGTAGCGACGCCCCTGAAAAACCCGATCTGAAACTCGGCTTTATTCCACTCACTGACTGTGCCTCGGTCGTTATGGCCTCAGAGATGGGGTTCGACAAGAAATATGGCTTAAAGATTACGCCGTCAAAAGAGGCTTCTTGGCCTGGTTTGCGCGACAAACTTCTCAATGGGGAGCTCGATGCTGCCCACGTCCTGTACGGAATGATGTACGGGGTTCAGCTCGGTATCGGTGGCCCTAAAAAAGACATGGCGGTCTTAATGACCATCAATAACAACGGTCAAGCAATTTCACTATCGCGAAAACTCTTTGACAAAGGCGTAACCGACGGAACATCGCTTAAAGCCTTAATGGACAGAGAAAAGCGCGAATACACCTTCGCTCAGACCTTTCCAACCGGTACGCATGCGATGTGGCTGTATTACTGGTTAGCCGCGCATGGGATCGATCCGATGAAAGATACTAAAGTGATTACCGTACCACCGCCGCAAATGGTTGCGAACATGCGCATTGGCAACATGGACGGCTACTGCGTCGGAGAGCCTTGGCACGCGCGTGCCATTGCCGACAAAATCGGCTTTACCACCACTACAAGCCAAGCAATTTGGAAAGACCACCCTGAAAAAGTATTGGGTACCACTGCCGAGTTCATTGATAAATATCCAAACACCGCGCGCGCAATGACCGCCGCAATATTAGAGGCCTCGAAATTTATTGACGCCTCTAAAGAGAACCGGACAAAGACTGCAGAAACAATCGCTTCAAAATCATACGTCAACACAGAAGTCGACGTTATTCTTGGACGTATCTTAGGCCAGTACGACAACGGCATTGGCAAGAAGTGGGACGACCCGGATTACATGAAGTTCTACAACAAGGGCCTGGTCACGTTTCCGTATCTCTCAGATGGCATGTGGTTTTTAACGCAACACAAACGCTGGGGTCTGCTTAAAGAACACCCCGACTATCTGGCTGTTGCCAAGAAGGTCAACCGCATCGACGTCTATAAACAAGCGGCTGCGCTGACAGGCACGCCACTGCCGGCCTCAGAGATGCGCACGTCTACATTGATGGACGGCAAACTATGGGATGGCAAAGACCCTGCTGCTTACGCCGATAGTTTTGCCATCAAGGGCTAGCATCATGTTCGAAGTTCAAACCAAAAGCGTCGCCGAACTCAAGCGCCCACGCGATCGGGTTGCGCTAGCGCATAGCACCCAATACCTTGATGATCGAGCCGCCGTTGTCGACTTTTTGTATCGCAAGCAAGGCCACCCAACGTCTGCAACGTCTGGAGAGCCTTCATGAAAAAAATGAAACTGGTATTAGTT
>JBAXLV010000204.1:0-5181 GCA_037134635.1 Alcaligenaceae bacterium | reverse complement strand
CGGCGTAGCTGACTTCTAAAATATCGAGCTCGTCGATACCGCCCGGGGTTCGCAGCGTAATGGTGTCACCAACATGCGCTTTGTTCAAAGCACGTGCGACCGGAGAAATCCAGCTGATTTTTCCGTTTAAGGGGTCGGCCTCATCGACCCCAACAATGGTGACACGACGCTCAAGGCCTGTTTGATCTGCATACAGCACGGTTGCACCAAAAAATACTTGATCGCGATTCTGTTGCATGGCGGGATCAACGATCTCGGCTAGCTCAAGGCGTTTAGTTAAAAACCGCATGCGGCGATCAATTTCGCGCAAGCGTTTTTTGCCATAAAGATAATCGCCATTTTCAGAACGATCACCGTTTGAGGCCGCCCACGAAACGATTTGAACCATGGCGGGTCGCTCTTCATTCATCAGCTTGATTAACTCACTGCGCAACGCGGCATAGCCACCCGGCGTCAAATAATTACGCGTTCCTTTAGGCAAAGCCGCGGCTTCAGGGACATCGTCATCATCATCGTTGTCTTGTTCTTTTACAAAAGCTTTATTCATGTTTCTGCAGAGGTTTTCAAAGCAAGTTTTGCCAAACCGGTTTTAAATCAGCCGGTAAAGGCGGCAAACTGCCAAATTCAATCGTGCTCTCTTTTGAGCTATGAAAATCTGAACCACACGAAGCTAGAAAGTCATAGTGACGTGCGATCTGCGCGTACTCTTTGTATTGCGGCACAGTGTGGCTGCCGGTGATCACCTCAATCGCTTGGCCACCCACGTCTTTAAACGTATCAAACAGTGCACCAAATTGCGTGGGGCTGTAATGATAGCGGCCAGGGTGTGCAATCACAGCAACACCACCTGCACCACGGATCCACGCAACAGCTTCTTCAAGCTTGGCCCATTGCATGGGCTCGTGCGCGGGGCCATCATCACTTAAATACTTGTCAAATACGCCTTGCACGGTGGGGCAATGACCAGCCTCTACCAAAAAGCGCGCGAAGTGTGTGCGACTGATCAGCTCGGGGTTTCCCGCAAAAGTCAGTGCACCTTCAAAGGCACCCGGCATACCAAGCTTGGCCAATCGCTCGCCGATGCGGCGCGCGCGCCCAGCTCTGCCTGCACGCGTCTCACGCAAGCCGTGTACCAACCCTGCGTTCTCAGGATCGATGCCGAGTCCAACGATGTGTACAGTTTGCTTGGCCCAGGTAACCGAAATTTCGACACCCGATAAATATTGCATACCAAGTGCTTCGGCTCGGGCGCGGGCGCGTTGTTGCCCAGACACTTCGTCATGATCAGTCAATGCCCACAGCGTGACACCGCACGCGTGCGCGCGCTCGGCGACCACTTCAGGGCTATAGACGCCGTCAGAGATGGTTGAATGACAATGCAAATCTGCACAAAAAGCGGGCATTTGATTAGGCATATAAAAAATCCGTTACGACCTTGACTTGATCGTCAGTCATCAGGGTGGGTGCATGACCTACGCCGCTAAACTCGTGCGACTTAGCCTGCGGATTACGCTCAAGCATTTGCTGCAAGGTATGTTTAGACAATAAATCAGACTGCGCACCACGCAAAATCATAATCGGCGTTTGAACCGAGGCGTAGGCCGACCATAAGTATTGTTCGCCTTGGGCCGCGACTTCAGGGGTCATACTTTTAAACGGCACAGCCAGCCCCAAATCGTAGTGCTTAATCCAGACGCCGTTTTGCTCAATATAGGTGTAGCGCGTCAGTTCTTCCCACTGCGCCTTCGTGTGCGGGCCAAACGATGCCGCAGTTTTTTTGACATACTGGACGGCGTCCTGAAAGCTCGCAAACTCAATCGCTTCGCCGACATATTGTCCGATACGCTCAAGTGACTCCGGTTCAAGGTGTGGCCCCACGTCATTGAGCACAAGACGATCCAGGCGAACCCCGGTTGAGGGCAGGCTCGAGTAATGCTGAGCGGGGGTCAGGGTTTGTTGTTGCACACGCGCCAAGGCCAGGGCACCGGCATACGCCAGGCCAATCAAGCCGCCCATCGAGGTGCCCACCCAATGCAGTTCAGAGGGTTGCAGACGGTCGACCAAATTCACCATGTCGGCAGCGTACTGAGGCACTGCATAGAAAGCTGGGTTTGCCAGCCGATCGGACATGCCACGCCCCACCACATCGGGGCACACAACCCGAAAATCTTGCGCCAACCGCTTGGCCAAAACGTCAAAATCGCGACCCGTGCGCGTCAAACCATGCACGCACAACACAATCTTTTTATTAGAGGGATCGCCCCATTCTGTATAAGCCATGCGGTGCAACCCAGCCGGACTGCTGCACATGACTGCTTTAAGGCGAGGCGTGGCCATTGTGGGACTCCTAAAAAACCAAATCCTATTGTAGTTGGTTCTAGCGCAGCCTTTGATGCCAGTAGCGTTGGCGCAGTTGGCTGTAAGGCTGAACAGACAACCCCGCAGGCGTAGAATTTGCCGCGAGGGCTCCGTGCCGATCCGTTTGCCAGAAACTTGCCCCGGCCTTTAACCAGCGCTGCTTAATTGATGCGTGGGGGTGCCCAAAACGATTGAGATACCCCGCTTGCACGATTGCGTGCTGCGCCCTGAGCTGCTGCACAAAGCGAGGGGACGAAGACGTATCTGAGCCATGGTGAGCTACCACGACCAGATCAGCGGCCAAGTCTGGACGCATGTTTGCGGCCCGCCTCTCGAGCAAAAGTTGCTCTTGCTTGACGCCAATGTCCCCCGGCAACAAGGCCGAGTGGTGCGAGCCTTGAACATGCAGCACACAACTTTGCGCGTTTTTTGAGGGCTTGGTTTTGCTAGATCGAAGGGATTCGACATTCGATTGCGTTGGCTCGGGATGCAGAAATTGAAACACCACGCCATCCCACTCCCAGCCCTGTCCAAATTCGCAGAACAGCGTCTGCGCGGGCCCACTTTTAAAGGTTGCCAGAACGCTCGCGGGCGATGCACGCCTGAGCCACTCTTGAAACGAAAATGAGCTGTATAACGCGCCAACCGGTAACGCTTTTAACACTGCCAATAAGCCGCCAGCGTGATCGCCGTCGGCATGAGACACGACAATGCTATCCAGTTTTCGTATGCCTAACGCTCGCAAGCTTGGGATAATCGTACGCGTACCGGCATCACTTGCGCCCTGACGTGGACCCGTGTCAAACAAAATATCACGCGTTTGCGTTTGCAAAAGAACTGCGCTGCCCTGACCGACATCAAAAGCAAGAAGCCGCCAGTGCCCCAATGCAGGACGTTGCGGTTCAAAAGACAAGACCGGCAATAGCAAACACCAACCGGCCCGGCGCAGGGGCCAGCCCGGAGGTTGTAGTGCCCAGCACAAGCCTACGCCGGCGAGTACCAAGGTCCAAACAGGTGCTGCAGCGACCTCAAAGCTTGCCCACGACAAATTTGCTAGCCACGTCACGGGGGTCAACGTATATTCAAGTGCCGCGTGCGCAAGCACACCGCTCGCCGTGGCTAACCCCTCCAATCCTGGCACGACGCCAAACAAGGCTAACGCCAAGGCCAGCGGCGTGACGACAAAGGTGAGTACCGGAATCGCAAGCGCGTTCGCGAAGGGTGAGACCAGAGAAACTTGCTGAAACAAAAAAGCCAAAACAGGAAGCATCGCGATCGTAATGAGCCATTGCAAGCGACTCGCTTCGGTGCACACTTGTTTCAGTCTTTGCCAGCGCGAGTGCACCTGACCAAGCTTATTACCCGCAGTGCCTGCTGCAAATAAAATCCCGACCGCTAAAAACGACAACCAAAAGCCAGTTGCCAAAGGCGCCCACGGGTCAGCAAGAACAACCACCGCTGCCGCGCCAGCCAGCACGCGTGAAGCTGATAAGGTATGGCGCACCAGTACCCATACTGCAACGCACGCCAGCAAAAAAAAGGTACGTCGCGCAGGCACACCCCACCCCGCCAATCAGCAATACAGCCAAGCCCCCACCATCGCGACAAGCGTAGCTACCACTTTGGCGGGCATGCGTTCACACAACAGTCGCCCGCGCCAACGTGCTCGCTTCATCGTCAATTGCGTTAACCAGCCGCCAACAGCTGCCAGCATCGTCACATGAGAACCACTAATCGAGATTAAATGTTTATCAAAACATCACAAAAATTCGTTAGACGACCTTAAACTACGAATTTTGGGCAAATTGTGATGCTCATGTGTCAGAAATCAAATAAATAGCAGTATGAAACTGCTCTCGTCCGATTACGCACCATGAAGATAAACGAAATCACTCACAGACTGAAATCGTTCGTTGCGACTGTCAGATGCGTCGTACCTAAGTCCGGCACTTTCACGACAAAGATCGGGATTCAATCAGACTCACTCGCAAGCGCTCGGCATCTGCTGTCACGACAGTTCGGTGCTAAAAACATACTGTTTGTAACGCGAGACGATTGATCAAAGCTTTGACTGTCGTTGTCGCTGCCGCTACCGATTCAATTAGAAAAATAGATGGCTATTTGTTAGCGTATAAAACTTGTTTGATTAAACTCATGATGTATTCCAAATTTGTGTCGTCCATGACATTCAACTCATAATCACCATTACCTCTATGTCCGACATTTTTTACATTTCTAGCTAATTTTTTCCCATCATCAAGCTTGCCAAATTTCGCATTGATCCAAATCTTAAGAGATTTTTGATAAATCGCAATGTCTGCGATATTTTTCTCTTTCTTGAATGCCAAATACCACTTTTGTGGTTTGATTTCAATGTCACTTGCTAAGTTAAGAATAGCATTTTTGTATTTTTCATAGAGATCAACAATTTCCTCATCTTTTCCATCTAGGTGCTGATCTTCTGTGTAAACAACAATTTCATCTGTAACACGCTTTAATTCTTGATTCTGCTGTGTAATAGGTTTAATGCTTTCAGCACTACGCGATTTTTTAACTTCATTCACAACGATAGTGTCGTTCGCGTACCGCTTTACTTCCCACAACTCAATAGCTATGTCCTTAAAATTCGTAGCTAAAATTTGATTTTCAGTAAAGCTTGTTGACACAAAAGCAACTCTGGTCTGAGTCCAGTCAACAGCAGTTCGTTGTAGATTTTTCTTGAGCTGTTCGTTGTACTCAACAATAAAGTCAGCTTTGTTCTCAAGCATCAGACTCAAATAGGTAAAGCACTGATCAACGACGCTAATATTCTTGTCTCGCTTG
>JBAXLV010000203.1:0-5212 GCA_037134635.1 Alcaligenaceae bacterium | reverse complement strand
TGTTCAAAGACGTCTTCTATGTTGCTGTGTAACGTGGTGTCGCCGCGCTTGCCCGCATATGGAACTTGTCCGTGAGACATCACGACCACATCATCGGCATATAGTGCGAGCGTCACGTCGTGCAAAACGCTGACCACAGTTTTGCCCTGAGCGACTAAGTTATGCACGAGTTGTATCCAGTCGGCCTGGTGGGGCGGGTCAAGATTTGCTAAAGGCTCATCCATCAATAAGACGTCTGCTTCAACAGCGAGTAGTCGGGCTAGCAACACGCGTTGTTTTTCGCCACCAGACAGCGTGCCAAGCGCTCGGTTGCGCCAGTCCCAGGCCTGAGTGAGTTTTAAGGCGTGCTCGACGGCCGTATGATCCGCCTGACTTTGTCCGTTTAGCCAAGATTGATACGGGATTCGACCCAGCATTACAACATCATAGGCAGTCAGATCGTCGGCGCTTTGCACCGAGCTCTGCGCAAGCCACGCGACGCGACGCGCACGATATTGAGCAGCGTATTGTCTTAAGGGTTGATTGAACAGAAGTATCTCGCCTTGAAAAGGCAGAACCCCCGCCAACGCTAAAAGCAATGAAGACTTACCGGCGCCGTTGGGCCCAACGATGGCACACCAGCGGCCCGTCGATATTTTTAGGTTCAGGCCCTTGATCACGCTGCGTTGACCGCGCTTGATCTCTAAGCTTCGTGTTTCGAAGGCGATGGGCACGGCCTTGAGCGTTGCGCTTGAGTCAGTCATGGGTGGGCCCTTGATGATTCATGAGCCACATCAAATAGCCACCCCCTAGAATTGCGGTGAGCACGCCTACAGAGAGTTCTTGGGGTGCGATTAAGCCGCGCGCCAAAAGATCTGCGAGGGACAAGAGTAAGGCGCCCATCAGGCTCGCGAGCGCCAGTAGCCAGGCGTAGCGGACTCGAACGATTGCACGGACAAGATGTGGGGCGGCCAAACCAACAAAAGCAATCAGGCCTGTTTGCGCGACTGCGGTTCCGGTTGCCAAGGCGAGAATACCAATTAAGACCACACGAAGCTGGTTTAAGGGTAGGCCTAAGCTGAGTGCAGTGGCTTCGCCCAAGGCTAAGGCGTCTAAGACCCTCGATAGTGCAATGCTAGAAGCATTGCAGACTAACCAGACGACGCCCATGATTGCACATGCCGAGCCGCTGACAAAGGCTGTTGAACCGAGCATAAAGGCTTGCATGGATTGCAAAATATCAGGGTGCGTTAACGAGAGTAATGAGGTGAGCGCCCCCAATACCACTCCGACGATCACGCCCGCTAATAAAAGTCGCAGAGTGTGTTGAACACCGCGGGCCAAACTTAGGGTTAAAAATACAGCGAGTATTGCGCCAAGAAAGGCTGCACCCGTGAGCCCCACTTTGATAAACCATTGCGTCGCAACAGGCGACAGCCCAAAGCTCACCAAGACCAGTGCGACGCCCGCTGAAGCGCCGGAGGCGCTGCCGAGTAAAAACGGATCGGCCAGCGGATTTCGAAAGAGCCCTTGAGCCAGAGCACCCGCCAGACCCAATAGTCCGCCGGCAAGTAGCGCCCCAAGCGTGCGCGGCACACGGATCTCAACGATAATTTGCGCAGCAACCGGATCCGATAAGAGTGTCCAGAACGGTTCAATTCCCGCGCTGCCAACACTTAAGCCCGCCAGCAAGGCGGTCACGCAAAGCGTGACTAAAAGACAGGCTAAGGTCGTGGCGCGTATTGAGCGTAGTGGAAACTTGGTCGATGATCCGCTCATGAGGCGAACCTCTTTAGGCAATCCGCCATGAGCTGCGCGGCTTCAGCTAAGCGCGGTCCTGGCCGAACCAGAACGTCTTGCTCGGTCGTTGGAAACGCACAAATGTGGTTGTCTTTGATTGCCTTCATATTGGACCATCCTGGGCGCTTGCGCATGTCTGCTAAGTCACGCTCGCTGACCATAATAAGATCAGGTTGCACGCGAACGACAAACTCAGGATTAATGCGCGGAAACGCTTCGGGCCGAGCCTGCAAGATGTTTTGCGCGCCAAGGCGGCTGAGTGTTTCGCCGATAAAAGACGATGGGCCCGCGCCAAAAGGCGCTTGATTCACTTCGATATACACGCGAAGCCGTTGTGTGCTCGCCGGCAGACGGCGTGCCGTTGCAGTGACACCTTGATCGATATTTTGCCAAAGCTGCAGAGCGTGTTCGGGTGCAACGCCAAGCGTTTGCGCGACCTTGTCTATCAGCCGCTTGGCATCGGCGTGGTTTTTAGTTTCTAGTGCTACAACTTTTAAACCCAGGGCTTCTAGTCGTTCGGCATTGCGCGACGACTGTGCAGTGAACACCACATCCGGTTTTAAGGAAATAATCGCTTCGATATTTGGATCCATGCCTCCGCCCAACGTAGGTAAGGTGGTGACTTGCGTAGGCCAATTTGAATAACGGTCAGTGCCAACTAAACGTGCACACTGTTCGAGTGCGCAGACGGTTTCAGTTAACGAAGGTAGTAAGGTAATCACGCGCTGGGGCGCTGTGGCCCAGTGATGTGTGACGCCGCGATCGTCCGTCACAACGGTTTGTGCGCGGGTTGTGATAGCGCCAAGAGTCAGCAGGATGAGTGATACATAAAGCACATAACATTTGGCCGTATTCACGAAGATGACAATGGTATTCAAGTCGCCCCCTTAAGCGTCAGGGGTAGACCAGCGGTCATGAGTGTGACGCGTTCGCAGGTCGTTGCGAGCATTTGATTTAGCAAGCCCAGTGCATCCACAAAGTCACGCACCTCTTTACCCAAAGGGATCACGCCCAGACCGATTTCGTTGCTCACTAAAACAATGGGCCCAGGGGCTTGCGCGATCGCAGTGCATAACGCGGTTGCATTCGTATGCCATGTGCTTAAAGTATTGGCGACTGATGCCCAAGGTGTTTCTTTGCTATCTGGCTGCAGGGGCATCAGTTGTGTGGTCAGCCAAAGGGTCAGGCAATCCACCACAATTAGTTTGTTAGCGTGGCTATGCGCATCGACGGTTTGAGCAAGTGCTAAAGGTTCTTCAATCGTGCTCATGCCTGGTACGCGTGATAGGCGATCGCGTTGGTGTTGCTCAATGCGCGCACGCATCTCGCCATCTAGCGCCTGCGCCGTCGCGATTAATAAAGCCGAATGTGTTGGATCGGTGCTCAGCCATTTTTGGGCAAGCGCTTCTGCGCGACGAGATTTGCCGCTTTTTTGACCGCCTAATATCAATTCACTGCGCACGACTTGAGCCATGAGGCGCGATCCACAACAACGACAGAGCTCTTCACCGCCATGCCCGACGGTGCTTGAGCGTTTAAGCAGTGTGCGTTTGTACACGCTGCTTCCCCTTGACCTGCAGCATGTGAACCACACTACGAGCACCAACGACGTTATTTTAGCGGCAAAGACTTAGGGGAGTCGTGATTAACAAAAAAGTAGTCTAATTCAGGCAGTTTCCAAAAAATGAAGGACTTTCGATGAAAAACAGCGGCAAGCTATTTTTGGCACTGAGCCTGTTTTGTATGCAGGTAGTCAGTGCGCAAACCGGCTATCCGAATCGACCGATTAAGCTGATCGTGCCGTTTCCTGCTGGCGGCGGTACGGATATCGTTGGCCGCATCATTGTGCAGAAGTTTTCAGCCGAGCTTGACCAGACAATTGTGATCGACAATAAAAGCGGCGCGGCCGGCATGATTGGGGCTGAGCTCGCTGCTAAAGCAGCCTCCGATGGCTATACGCTGTTGTTATCCACAAACAGCACGCACGTCTTAGGGCCTTTGTTGAACCCTGCAACACCTTTTAATCCCATTAAAGATTTCACGCCGATCAGCTACGCAGCGCAGTCACCTTCGATGATGATTGTGCCTTTATCCTCACCCGCTAAAACGGTAAAAGAATTTATTCAGTACGCGCAGCTAAATCCTGGCAAACTTAATTTTGGTTCGGCGGGTACCGGCGGTATTCCTCACCTGTCTGGCGAACGGTTTCAGGCGTTGGCCGGAATTAAGCTGACCCACGTGCCGTACAAAGGCACGGCCTTGGCGATGCCCGACTTAATGGCGGGCCGTCTGGATGTGATGTTTGATAGCTTTTCGTCTTCATATCCCCATGTGCGCGACGGCAAGGTCAGGGCCCTGGGTATTTCGGCTGTTGAACGGTCTGTGCTCGTGCCTGACGTGCCGATCATTGCGCAAGACCTGCCGGGCTTTATATCGCTGACCTGGTTTGGCGTATTTGGGCCTGCAGGATTGGCGCCCGAGGTGATTACAAAACTGAATCAGGCTTTAAATCGAGCGTTAAAAGATCCGGGCGTCGTCCAACAATTGGCCGGGGTGGGCATTGAAGCTGTGGGTGGCAGCGCAGCGGACTTCACACAAAAAATCGCAGAAGATACCGCGCGCTGGTCAAAGGTCATTCAAGACGCAAAGATCACACTTCAGTGACGCTCTTTGCATGCCAGATTATTTAGAGCGATGCAGAAACTGTTCAGTCAAAGCATCAAAATTGCCACAGCCAATTTGCGTTAAGACAGCATCGATTTCGCGGCGCATGATTGCAAAAACTTGATCTGCACCTTCTTGACCTAAAGCCGCCACGGCATACAGTGTGGGGCGACCAAAAAAGCACGCCTGCGCGCCCAGGCATTTTGCTGTGATGACATCTGAACCGCGGCGCACGCCACTGTCGAGCATCACGGTCATGCGATCACCCACCGCCGCGCGAACCGCAGAGAGCATGGCAATCGGCGATGGCGCAGCGTCTAATTGGCGGGCCCCGTGGTTTGAGACGATGACACCATCTAAACCGTGCTCAGCTGACTGGATCGCATCGTCAGGGTGCAAAACCCCTTTGATGACAAGAGGGCCTTCCCACTCGCGACGGATGGCCGTAATGGTGTCCCAGCTTGTCATGGGCGCGGGTGTGAGTGTGCCGTACATATCGGCGACTTCATCGGCGTTTGCACCTTCGCGGGCATACGGTTGCCAGTTGCTCATCATCGGCATACCGCCCGACTTCAGATATTGCAATAGCCAGCCCGGGCGACTCAGGGTGTCAAGCATGATCGAAGGCGTCATGCGAAACGGACGCGTAAATCCATTGCGACGATTGCGTTCGCGGTTTGAATTGACGGGTACGTCAACGGTGATGACTAAGACGCCGACACCCGCTTCGCGTGCGCGGCGCACCAGATCCATATTGATCCGATTGTCG
>JBAXLV010000202.1:0-5214 GCA_037134635.1 Alcaligenaceae bacterium | reverse complement strand
ACATCTCCCACCTTGAGCTGCTGCCCAATCTGCAGACTCGTTTGTCCCAAAATTGGCGCGTCAACCCAGACTTCCCCGACACTCGGTGCAATTTGAGTCACCTGATCTGGCCCGGCAATAGCCGTTGTTGTGCGTAAGCTACCGCGCAGCGGGTAATCTGCTTGCACTGCCTTTAACGATGAGAGCACCAGCTGATCGTTTGAGCCAACCATAGACGGAAACTGCCAAGTCAGAGCGGTTTTTAACGCGCGCGAATGCGCTTGGGTCAAAAAATCTTCGGGTACGGGCGTATCAGATTCAAACACCAAGTCCGCACCAAGCATCTGCGCAGCGTCGCGCTCAAGCGCTCGCCCGACGCGATCAGCTAAAAAGCCCACGCTAGTGATCGCACCTACCGCCACAACGACCGCAAGCGCAAGCAAGCGTAAATCGCCCGCCCGCGCATCGCGCCAAGCTTGTTTGAAAGTGAGTTTTAAAATATTCATCGCGTCTTTTTATGCACGCAATCGATCAAGCGCGTCTTGTAAGCGATCAACCGCCCAGACCTCTAAACCTTCAATGGGTTGGCGTGGCGCATTTGCCTTAGGGATAATCGCCACTGAAAATCCTAACTTAGCGGCTTCGCGCAAACGCTCTTGTCCACGAGGTGCCGGCCTGACTTCGCCGGCCAAGCCAACTTCGCCAAACGCAATCAACCCTTTGGGCAGTGGTCGATCACGCAAAGAAGAAATAATAGCTAACAACACGGCAAGATCCGCTGCGGGCTCGGTGATTCGCACACCACCCACCGCATTCACGAACACGTCTTGATCAAATGTCGACACACCAGCATGTCGATGCAGCACCGCCAGCAGCATCGCCAGGCGATTACCTTCTAGCCCAACCGACAGGCGACGCGGATTTGGAACATGTGCGGTGTCAACCAGAGCCTGAATCTCGACCAAAAGCGGTCGCGTACCTTCTTGCGTGGCCATGACGCACGACCCCGATACCTCGTTGGTGTGTTGCGATAAAAATAAAGCTGAAGGATTAGAAACCCCTCGTAATCCGCGATCAGTCATCGCGAAAACGCCTAACTCATTGACCGCACCAAAGCGATTTTTAAAAGCACGCACAAGACGAAACGACGAGTGTGTATCACCCTCAAAATACAGCACGGTATCAACGATGTGCTCAAGCACTCGTGGGCCGGCCAACGTACCATCTTTCGTGACATGACCGATCATGACGATCGGAATCCCCGCTTGTTTAGCCAGGCGCGTTAATTGTGCCGCGCACTCTTTAACTTGCGACACTGAACCCGGTGCCGCACTCAGTTCACTTGAATAGATTGTTTGTATCGAATCGATGACGGCCACAGCGGGCTTTTGTTCAAGCAAAGCGTGCTGAATTGCTTCTAGTCGAATTTCGGCAAATAGATCAACAGACCCACCCGAAAGCCCAAGCCGCCTGGCACGCAAAGCGACTTGTTCAGCTGATTCTTCACCCGTCACATACAACACACGGGATTGACCCGACATCGCGACGAGCGCCTGAAGCAACAAGGTTGATTTGCCGATACCTGGATCACCACCAATTAAAACCACGGCACCCGCCACCAAGCCCCCACCCAGCACACGATCAAACTCGGCAATTCCGGTTGAGATGCGCGGCAGTTCGAGGGCCTCGACGTCTGACAAACTACGCAAAGGCGCCGAACCCGCTAAAGGTGCGTAGCGGTGCTCGGCGTGAGACGCCGGACCCGCATCTTGCGATTCTTCGAGTGTGTTCCACGCATTGCAATGCGTACACTGACCTAGCCACTTTGGGCTGATGCCGCCACACTCAGTGCAGGTGAAAATCGTTTTAATTTTAGCCATGGGCTAGTTTAACCATCGCTTGGTCTGCGTGCCATGCCTAACCGCCTAAAGATTACGACGCGGTGCTACCTAAACTGCCCCCGCCATCAATCCCGATAATTTGACCCGTGATGAAACCGGCTTCGGCTGACAGCAAAAAGCTGATTAACGCGGCCACCTCATTGGCCGTACCCAAGCGCCCCATCGGGACCATCGCCGCAGCGGTCGATGAGACATCTGCCGTGGGCATGGCATTCATAAAAAGTTCGGTGTCAATCGCCCCAGGGGCCACTGCATTCACTGTGATCCCGTATTCGGCCAAATCCAGGGCCCAAGTCTTGGTGCAACCAATAATGGCGCTTTTGGCGGCCGCGTAGCTCGTCGCATCCCGCGCACCACGCACTGCTAAGCTGCATAGATTGATGATCCGACCACTGCGGCGCACTTTCATCGATTCAACAAACGCTTGCGTGACCTGAACAGCAGTACGCACGTTCAGATCAAAGGTTTCGTATAAGGCAGATAATTCAACCGAGCCGAGCGGCTGTGAGATCGCAGAGCCGACATTATTGACCACCGCATCGACCGGAAATTTGTCGCGGATGACCTGTAATACGTCTTGTGTTTGACCCGCGTCGGACAAATCGCATTCGTACAAATAGCCCGGAAAATCTATTTCAGCCGTATTGCGTGCAATACCGACCACGTGGCAACCGAGGTCAGCGAGCCTTTGTGTGAGCGCCCAGCCGATTCCTTTTGTAGCACCGGTAATTAATACACAACTATCTTTCAACCTACTCTCCGAGCCAGCGCACAAAGGCGCTTGTTAGTGCTAGTCTACCGCAGCTAAAGCGCCGCCCGCCTGACGGTATAAGGGTGTTTTAGAGGCTAATCGGGCCAAAATGAAGTATTGCTGGGTTAATTGGCGCGTATCAGGGCACTTTGATCTCAAAATATGTCTACTAATCACTACGAAAACTTTCCAGTTGCTTCTTTTTTACTGCCCAAACACTTACGTCAGGCCGTGATGAACATCTATCGCTTTGCCCGTAGCGCTGATGACATCGCCGACGAAGGCGACGCAACCGACGCCGAGCGTCTGAGCGCCTTGCAGGACTATCGCCAATGCCTTCAAGCCTGCCAAACCGCCAAACTCGAGTCCCAACCAGACTCTCATCGGGCTTTAGTCCAAATATTTACACCGCTTGCGCAGACCATTGCCGTGCATCAACTGCCGCTAGAGCCCTTTGAAAACCTCTTATCAGCTTTCGAGCAAGATATTGTCCAAAAGCGTTACCCAGACCAAGTCGCGCTTGACGACTATTGCAAACGTTCAGCCAATCCAGTTGGCCGGCTGATGTTGCACCTCTATGCCGCAGTCAACAGCGAGACCCTTGCGCAATCTGATGCCATTTGCACCGCTTTGCAACGGATCAACTTTTTACAGGATATCGCACTTGACTGGGAAAAAAACCGTATTTACTTGCCCCAACAAGAATTGGCACGCTTTGGGGTGACCGAGGATTTAATTGCAACAGGCAAAACCAATTTCGCCTGGCGGGAATTGATGCAAGCTCAAGTCAACGCCTGTCGAGGCTTGTTACACTCTGGGCAACCCCTCGGGCGAAAACTCCCTGGTCGCATAGGACTCGAACTTAGGCTCATTGTGCAAGGCGGACTGCGTATTCTCGAAAAAATCGAACACGTTCAATTTGACGTGTTTCGACACCGACCAACCCTTGGCGCGCCTGATTGGGTGCTTATGTTCGCTCGTGCACTGCGAAGCTAAAAAAACATGACCCCTCAAGAATACTGTCAGGACAAAGCAGCAAAGAGCGGATCAAGCTTTTATTACGCTTTTCTCTTTTTACCGCCAGCACGCCGCCAAGCAATCACAGCACTCTATGCGTTTTGTCGCGAAGTGGATGACGTCGTCGACGAATGCACTGACGCCTCGCTTGCTCGGATCAAACTCGCCTGGTGGCGCACGCAGGTCGATGCCCTTTTCGAGAATCGCGCTGAACACCTGGTGATGAAAGCGCTGATGCCCTGTCTTGAACCTTTTGGCATCACCCGCGACCGCTTGCTTGCCGTGATCGATGGCATGGAGATGGATCTGGATCAGACTCGGTATCTCGACTGGCCAGCCTTAGAAACCTATTGCTGGCACGTAGCCGGCGTCGTGGGTGAACTCTCAGCCAGCATCTTCGGGTACCAAGACGCCGCAACCTTGCAGTACGCCAGCAAGCTCGGCTTAGCGTTTCAACTCACCAACATTATTCGGGATGTCGGTGACGATGCGCGCCGCGGACGTATCTATCTACCCATCAGCGATTTGCAAAAATTCGGGGTACGCGCAGCCGATATTCTGAATGGCAATTACTCTGAGCAGTTTTGTGAGCTCATGGCTTTCGAAGCGGCACGTGCGCGTACGCTTTATGCCGAAGCGATCGCAGTTTTGCCCGAACAAGACCAACGCGCGCAGCGACCAGGCCTCATGATGGCCGCTATTTATTACGCCTTACTTGGCGAAATTGAACACGAACAGTGGCAGGTCTTGCATCAACGGATTTCGCTAACACCTGTGCGCAAGTTTTGGCTTGCCTGGAAAAATTTTGTTGGTGCGGGCTCAGGCGTGATTGGTCAGATCAAACGAGCAACTCAGGCGACATGAAGCTTGCCGTGGTCGGTGCGGGTTGGGCCGGTCTGTCTGCTGCGGTCACACTGAAATCATTAGGGGCTGAGGTCACCGTCTTTGAAGCAGCGCCCATCACGGGTGGTCGTGCTCGGCGCGTCGATGACTCCCAAATGGGGGCGATCGACAACGGTCAACACTTGTTGTTAGGTGCTTATACCGAAACGCTAGCTTTGATGCAAACACTGCACCCAAAGCCATCAATCTACGAATTTATCTTCAGGCAGGCGCTTCATCTAGAAAGTGCTGATGGCGCTTTTCGGCTTAAGGCCCCGGCGCTGATTGCCCCTTTTCACACGCTTGCTGGCCTGCTGAATGCCAGGGGCTTAACGTGGCAGGATCGCTGGCGAGCACTGCGTATGATGTTCACCCTCAAACGCAATCAATGGCAAGCACCCGCCATGACGAGCGTTACCCAGTTACTCAATCAACACCACCAGTCTGCCCGGATTTGTCAGCACCTCTGGATACCACTGTGCTTAGCTTCGTTAAACACAGCAACCGATCAAGCGTGCGCACAATTATTTTTAAACGTCTTACGCGATAGCTTGGATGCGCCTCGCGCACACTCAGACATGCTAATCCCAAAAGTGGACCTGACTGCGCTCTGGCCACAAGCAGCTGCCGACGCGGTCACGATGCGTTACCGTCACATCGTACGAGAAATCATACCCACAGACG
>JBAXLV010000201.1:0-5217 GCA_037134635.1 Alcaligenaceae bacterium | reverse complement strand
AACAGCAGAAATGGTTGCGGGTGCTGCGGGCCGTGATACAGGTTTAGCTTCGCGTATCCTTGAAGCAAGCTTTCGTACTGAAACACCAAAGATGTTTGCAGCCCTTGTGCTACTTGTCGCGACGGGTATCCTGATATTTTTTATATTCAATCTATTATCGACATTGCTTTTAACGCGTTACGCACAGTCGGATTGATGGCCGATTGAGGCGTCGAGTTGCATGGCAAAAGGAAACTGAACGGTGAGTAAAAAATTATTCAAACTGTGTGTGATGTTGTTGTTGACAACTGGGCTTGCCCAAGCGCAACAGGCTGTGAGTTTTGCGACGAACTGGAAAGCGCAAGCGGCGCATGGTGGCTTTTATCAGGCCCTTGCAGATGGCACGTATAAAAAGTATGGCTTGGATGTCAAAATTATTCAAGGCGGGCCGCAAGTCAATAACCGACCACTGCTGCCCGCAGGCCGAATAGACTTTTTAATGACCGGTAATTTATTGCATAGTTTTGATAACGTTAAAAACAAAGTGCCTGTTGTTGCGGTGGCAGCCATGTTTCAGAAAGATCCGCAAGCGCTGATGGCGCATCCCGGGCAAGGTTATGAAAACTTTACCGCGCTTAAAAATGCGCCAACAGCTTACATTGCAAAGGATGGGCAGTTTACGTGGTGGCAGTGGCTCAAGGTGACGCACGGGTTTAAAGATGAAGCCTTGAAACCCTATAACTACAACCTGGGGCCATTTTTATCGAACCCCAAGTCGATTCAGCAGGGCTACTCAGTGGCCGAGCCCATTTATATTAAAGAGCAGGGTAAGTTTAATTCGGTGGTACACCTGTTAGCCGATCATGGATTTTCAACGTACAGCACCTTGATCGAAACACGCGCGGACACCTTAAAAAATAAGCCAGAGCTGGTGCAAAAATTTGTAGATGCCTCAATTCTTGGCTGGGTCAATTTTATGTATGGTGACCGTCAGGCAGCGACGATACTGATGGTTAAAGACAATCCAGAGCTCTCAGTCGCTGAGATCGAGGCCTCTGTTGCGTTGATGAAGCAGCAAGGGATTGTTGATTCGGGTGATGCGCAGACGCTTGGCATTGGCACCATGAAGGCCGAACGCATTCAGGATTTTTATACGCAGATGATTCAGGCGGGGTTGTATCGAATGGGCGACGTGGATCTGTCGCAAGTCGCCGCGCTACAGTTTGTCAATAAAAGCGTTGGCGTTGAGTTGGCCCGGCAGTTGGTGAACAAAAGGTAGTGCTGTGCCGCAACCTGTTTGCAAAATGAACGCGGGTTGCGGTCGTCGCTTTAATCGGGTGTCATCTTGGCTTTGATGATCACTTCTTTCCATTTTGCGGTTTCGCTTTTGATGAAAGCAGCATAAGCCTCAGGGGTACTGCCAACCACTTCTGTGGCCATCTCAGAAATGCGTTTGTTGACGTCAGGAATTGCCAACACCATCGCAACATCTTTCGATAGCTGGTCAACGATCGCCTTTGGGGTGCCCGCCGGTGCCATGAAACCAAACCACGCGGTAATTTCGAAGTCTTTGATTCCCTGTTCGATCACTGTCGGCACTTCTGGTTGAGCAGGTGAGCGGGCATCGCTCGTGATCCCGATGACGCGTACTGCATTTGAACGAATATAGGGCAGCAGCACGGGGGTGTTATGGATTAAGACTTCGAACTGACCGCCCAGTCCGTCAGTGGTCATTTGCGCGCTTGATTTGTAGGGGATGCTGGTCATCTTGATTCCGGCAACCAGATTGAGCAGCTCACCGGTCAGATGCTGTGTGGTGCCCGGTCCTGGCGTGCCATAGCGAATTCTGCTTGGATCTTTTTTCGCCAACGCAATCAGCTCTTGCATATTATTGACCGGAACTGAAGGGTGCACCGTAATAAAGTTCGGCGTTTTAGTCGCGAGGCTCACCGGGATCAAATCTTTTTCAACATCGTAAGGCATCTTTCCAGCCATCAGGGTTGGATTGACTGCAGTCGGGCCGATTGTGTTGTACAAAAATGTGTAGCCATCAGGCGCGGCTTTGGCAACGCGGTCTGTGCCAATGTTGCCGGCGGCTCCGACCACATTTTCAACGACCACAGGTTGGCTCCAGGCCTCAGAGAGCTTTTGACCAATGAGACGAATCTGCGTGTCTGGCGCACTGCCAGGTGGGGCGGGCACGATCACACGTACTGTTTTGTCTGGCCATTTTGTTTGTGCGTAAACGCGATTGCCTGAAACGAATCCAAGGGCAAGTAACACTGCGCTAGTCGTTGTCAATAGGCGTGTGAGTTGTACCGATAATCTCATTTTTATCTCGCTTAAAGAGAATCTTTTTAGTCAGACTATTGTGACCTGATCGACCCCTATTTTAAACACCTAGGCTAGAGGTTGTACTAATGGCTTACCCGTAGCTACGATGTAGGCGATCGGATAATTTTTGAATTGTGCTCACCTAAACGAGGCGGACGCTGGCCGGCTTGACCAGGTGTTTTTGATAATTTGATGGGCAATCCAACGCCCTTGTAATCTTCGCGTTCAATAAACATGTTGCGTGCCGCCGCGTGTGGTTGTTGCAAGGCTTCAGGCACGGTATGCACGGGCCCTGCGGCTACGCCAATGGCCATCAGATCTTTGCATAGTTCAGCACGCGAGAAGCCTTTGAGCGCGTCTTCCATCTCGCGCCGAAGCACGTCGCGATTGGTCATGCGGCTTGCATTGCTATCAAACAAAGGATTCGTGACGAGGTCTTCACGATGAATATGTTTACAGAATTTTTTAAACTGCCCTTCGTTGACAATTCCTAAGAAGATCTGGCCATCGCCTACTTCAAAACGATTGTAGGTTGGGATATTTGGATGCGCGCTACCGGTTAACGCTGGCGTCTTGCCCGAGGTCATCCAGTTTGCCGCATGAGGAATGAGCATGCTTAAGGCCGAGTCAAACAAGGTGGCCTCAACACGTTGACCCTGCTGTGTTCGTGTGCGCGACCATAGCGCCATCATGATGCCTGAAAAAGCGTTGTACCCGGTGACCTGATCCACCACCGGCACACCAATGCGCGTGGGCCCTGATTGTTGGTCTCCATTCACACTCATCAATCCACACATGGCCTGTAAGACCGCATCGTAGCCGGGCAGATTCGCAAGTGGCCCCGTTGCGCCAAACCCTGAAATGCTGCAATAGATCAGTTGAGGAAATTTCTTTGACAATACTTCTTCGTAGCCAAGACCCCACTTCGCCATCGTGCCTGGCAAGAAGTTTTCAATGAGCACATCTGCGTCTTTGAGTAAGGCGTCAAGAACTGCTCGCTCTGCGGGCTTGCCCAAATCAAGGCTCAACCCTCGCTTGCCACGGTTAATAGCCGAGAAGTAGGCCGCTTGGCCCGGTTCAATAAACGGTGGCCCAAGTAAACGGGTCTCGTCACCTTGGGGTGACTCGACTTTGATCACATCAGCGCCATGATCTGCCAGCATCTGTGCGCAGAGTGGGCCCGCCAATACGCGTGAAAGGTCGAGCACACGTAAACCGGCCAATGCGCCAGAGCCGGCGCTGGGATCAAGCCAGGCCTCGGCCGTCAACGGACTCGCACCCAAATCTTTGGATAATTGTGGGGTCTCTTTGGGCGCGTGCATTGACTTAGCCTCGAGAAGGAAGCTGCACAATACAAGAGCCTAATACTGAAAGCTCGTGATTTTGATTGTGCGCTTCTTGGGTAATGGCGACGAGATGACGGCCATTTTCTTGATATTTTTTTGTAACTTTTGCTTCAATGAAAAGCATATCACCGGCTGGATTGTGGCGCCTGATTTTGCAATCGGCCTGACGCAAAAAGCCCTCATCGCCCATCCAGTTCGTCATTTGATGCATCAGCCACGAGCTGCGCTCTGGACCGTAGTCATAGGCGCCCGGCGCGCCGACCTCAAGTGCAAACTCTTCTTCCCAGTGAACACGCTCTGGTACGTCGGGCACGCCAAAGCGATTTTTAATGCCAACGCCTGGATGCGCATCGATGAGTTGCCACGCTAATTTATTTGCGCGAATATACAAACCACCCCAGCCTTGGGCGTAAGCGATAAAGCCAGTCACCGTCATGGGGCCCTTGAAAAGAACAGGTAGTGCTTCACCCTCTTGAACGTCTTCCCAATAGCGCGTTTTTGCACCACGAATTTCTTCGTTTGCATAAAGCTTGTAGGCCTCTTTGAGTTGTTCGTCGGTGTAAGGTACGACGCCTTTCTCTTGTACTTCGGTGTACTTGGTGCCTTTCTCGCGAGCATGGTCGCGCTCGGTGCGAAAGCACCAGGTATCGGCTTCAGCTAATTTGTCGCCCGTTTGATTGAAAAAATCGACATGATATGTCTGCTGTACAGCTTTGCCGGCGAAGCGCGTCTCGTGTTCGACAAGCTCTTTCAAGTAAGCTTCAGTGCTGATGACGTCGTTGCGCTTGGCGTGTTGATGCCAATGCCAATTCGAACCTGACCACATCGCATGTACGCCGGGTAAGCCGCCGACATAACCCGAGACGATGCGACTGGTTGAATACAGAAAACTAGGTAGCGCGATGATTCCACCATGACTCGTTTTAGCCGCGTATTCTGGATCACACCAAAGCGGATTGTCGTCACCGATCCCATGTGCATAATGGCGAATGTTATCGCGCGTAGCCTCATAGCACCAAGGCTCGGCAGTTGCACCGATCTTGACGCCAATGCGCCGCTGCAGATCTTCCATTCCTTGTTCGGTAATTTTTGGAAAACTGCGTTGACCAATTAGAGATGATGACATTTGATGCTCCTCACTATTTTTAAAAACGCGGATACTTAGAAATAATTTTGAGTGTTTGAAAGATGCAGTGGTCGATTAGCGGTTCGATTCGCGAAGTTTTTTTCTATGAATTTTTCCGGCCGGTGTCTTGGGTAGTTCATTGACGAACACGACATGACGGGGATACTCGTGTTGACTCAGACGGGTTCTGACTAAGTCTTGAATTTCTTGTATGAATATTGCATCACCCGGGCGCTGGCTGACAACAAACGCTTGAACCGCCTGACCACGTAAACCGTCGGGCACGCCAATCGCGGCTGCCTCTTGTACGTCGGGATGTTTAAGCACGGCATCTTCGATCTCGACCGCACTCATGGTCCAACCGGCTGAAATAATGACGTCATCGGCTCGACCGCCATGATAGAAATAGCCGTCAGCATCGGTGTGGCCAAG
>JBAXLV010000200.1:0-5296 GCA_037134635.1 Alcaligenaceae bacterium | reverse complement strand
ACAAAAACTGCTATCTTTGAAACACGCACCTCGGGGCGTGTTTTTTTGGGTTAACCTTTCGATATGACAAACACTCCACATTATCCCCACCCCATCATTGCCCGTGAGGGTTGGCCATTTTTAGCGGGTGCAATCTTCATTGCGTTGCTCGCAAGTTTTTGGTCGCTAGGCGGATCGATCTTTTTTTGGATCATCGCCCTCTTTGTATTGCAGTTCTTTCGTGACCCCGCGCGTTCTGGCTCAACCGAGCCGTTGGCTGTGCTTTCGCCGGCAGATGGTCGCATCGTTGTGGTTGAGCAGACGCAAGATCCTTATGGCGAACGCCAAGCGTTAAAAATCAGCGTATTCATGAACGTGTTCAACGTGCATAGCAATCGCAGCCCGGTCGATGGCGAAGTTCTTAAAACACAATACTTTGCAGGTAAGTTTTTTAACGCGGCGCTTGATAAGGCTTCACTCGAAAACGAACGAAATGCGATGATCGTGCGTACGCCTGCCGGGCATATTGTGACGGCGGTTCAAGTGGCGGGATTAGTGGCCAAGCGAATTCTTTGTTATACCAAGGCGGGTAACACCTTGGCGCGAGGTGAGCGCTATGGCTTCATCCGCTTTGGTTCGCGCGTGGATGTTTATCTTCCTCTTGGTTCGCGCGCGCGGGTCGCGATCGGTGATAAGGTGACCGCAACAAGTACAGTGCTGGCTGATTTGCCCACCCAAACGAATTGAGCATTAAGATGCCTAATAACCCTTTGCGCGATCCTGATCTTCGCCACCGCAGTATTTATTTGCTGCCTAACGCCTTTACGACGGCTGCGCTGTTTGCGGGGTTTTATGCCGTTGTCCAAGCGATGAACGGTCGGTTTGAAATGGCAGCGATCGCAATTTTTGTGGCAATGGTGCTTGATGGCATGGACGGAAGAGTAGCCCGACTGACCAATACGACCTCTGCCTTTGGTGAACAATATGATTCCTTGTCAGACATGACCTCGTTTGGTGTGGCACCGGCGCTCGTGATGTACGAGTGGATGTTGCATGACCTGGGTCGTTGGGGTTGGTTGGCTGCGTTTGTGTACGTGTGTGGCGCGGCGTTACGATTGGCTCGTTTTAATACCAATATCGCAGTGGTAGATAAGCGATTTTTTCAAGGCTTGCCCAGCCCCGCGGCGGGCGCACTTATTGCCGGTTTTGTTTGGCTGGTCGTGGATAATCGGTTACAGGTACCGCACGAGTTTTTAGCCTGGACTGCTTTTGTGATCACGCTTTATTGCGGCATCGCGATGGTATCGAATCTTCCGTTTTATAGCGGTAAATCGTTTGCTCTGGGGCGCAGCGTGCCCTTTTGGGTGATCCTGGTTTTTGTGGCGGGGTTCGTGTTTATTTCAAGCAATCCGCCAGTGATTCTGTTTGGGCTGTTTATTGTGTATGGCCTGTCTGGCTGGGGCGTATGGCTCTGGCGTTGGCGTCGTCACGCCAAGCAAGTAGCGTTGCGCTCGGGCGGCGAATCGGTCTGAATCGCCTGCCCTTGACACTGCAGCTTTTCTAGCGGTTGCCCGTGCGCCAGGGGTCAGGGCCTGGATGAAAGCGATTGGCCTGCTTGCCATCGGCACCCATATAGACGTACATCAATGAGTACCAAGTCGAAAATTGCATGTAACGATAGGCCCAGACCTTTTCGTTTCCTTTTGCAACCCCTTCGATATTTGCGGGTGGACCGAACTCGCAGAGCACTTGCTTGTCAGACCACGTACCTTGCGCCAACACCTCAAAGTGGGCGTCAGTGAGTAACTGCTTGATTTCAATTACTTTTTGATCCTTAGTGGTATCTGTGCCCCAAGCGTAATGTCCCATGGGTTGCTGTGTCCAGACCAGCCGCTCGGTACCATCCTCTTGACGACACACGGTGTTGGGCTGACCAAATTGCTGGATCACGTCGGCCACTGGGGTACCGGGCTTAACGGACTGCAGCTGCGCGCAGCCGCCGAGCCCAACCGTGGCGAAAATCGTGAAAAAGGTGAGTATTTTCATAGAAATAAAAGCTACCTTAGTTATAAAGGCCGAAGCGGGCGACTCGCCTGCGGTGAACCTACGTTGAGTGATGACCATTTTAGCCAATAAGCTATAATTCTATGGCTTTACTTCTGCTTTTCAGCTCAAGTCGTTTGATTCAAACAACTTAAGTTGTCTAGCAGGGTATGGTTTGTTGTTTTTTCAATCACCATTCACGTTAGGGCACCTCGGCCTTAACGCTTGTCATCTGAGGCTTAAAAATGTCTGTTGCTGATATTAAAAAATCCGACATCGTCGCGCAGTATCAACGCGCTCAAGGCGATACCGGTTCTCCAGAAGTTCAAGTGGCGCTGCTGACTGCTCGTATTAATGAGCTGACAGGTCACTTCAAAGCTCATATTAAAGACCACCACTCACGTCGCGGCCTTCTGCGTATGGTTAGCCGTCGCCGTAAGCTGCTCGATTATCTCAAGGGCCGCAACCCAGATTCATATCGCTCGTTGATCGAAAAACTCGGTCTGCGTAAGTGATCAAAATCCATGGGGCAGTCTCCCCGTGAAGCAACCGTGGTCGCTGCGGCATTCGTGTCGCACTGTCCGCGGTTTTTCATTTGTAAGGAATAAATGTCATGTTCAATAAAGTGACCAAATCTTTTCAGTATGGCCAACACACCGTTGTGCTCGAAACTGGCGAAATTGCGCGTCAGTCTTCAGGCGCCGTGCTGGTAACTGTTGAAGACACTGTCGTACTCGCAACCGTTGTTGCAAAAAAAGAAGCCAAATCTGGTCAAGATTTTTTTCCGCTGACGGTTGATTACATCGAAAAAACCTACGCGGCTGGCAAAATCCCCGGTGGTTTTTTCAAACGCGAAGGCAAGCCTTCTGAAAAAGAAACGCTGACATCACGTTTGATTGATCGTCCTTTGCGTCCGTTGTTTCCTGAGGGCTTCTATAACGAAGTTCAGGTCATCATTCACGTCCTGTCATGTAACCCTGAAATCGATCCTGACATTCCTGCCATGATCGGTGCTTCGGCTGCCTTGGCAATCTCAGGTATCCCCTTTAATGGCCCTATCGGTGCCGCACGAGTGGGTTACATCGATGGCCAATACTTAGTCAACCCAACCGCCTCGCAACTCAAAACCTCAAAAATGGATTTGATTGTGGCCGGTACTGAAGCTGCCGTGCTGATGGTTGAGTCTGAAGCTCAGCAACTGTCAGAAGAAATCATGTTGGGTGGGATCGTGTTTGGTCATACGCAGATGCAAGCGGTGATTGGCGCGATTCACGAACTCGTGCGCGATGCGGGCAAGCCCGATTGGGATTGGCAACCTGCAGCTAAAAATGAACCTCTGATTGCGACGGTCACTGCAGTGGCTCAAGGCGCGTTAAATGCTGCGTATCAAACACGTCAAAAGCAAGAGCGCACAACGCAGTTGCGTCAGGTTTACTCTGATGCGCATGCCAAAGTTGCTGAAGAAGCTGTCGCACAGGGCCTACCAAAACCAGATGGTGTTGTGGTTGATAACATCTTGTTTGATCTTGAAGCGCGCATCGTGCGTAGCCAGATTTTGTCTGGCGAGCCACGCATCGATGGTCGCGACACACGTACCGTACGTCCGATCAGTATTCGTATGGGTGTGTTGCCGCGCGTACACGGTAGTGCGTTGTTTACGCGTGGTGAAACCCAAGCCTTGGTCATTGCAACCTTGGGCACCAAGCAAAACGAACAGATCATTGACGCCTTGATGGGTGAGTATCGGGATCGCTTCTTGATGCACTACAACATGCCTCCTTTTGCAACAGGCGAAACGGGTCGCGTGGGTACACCTAAGCGTCGTGAAATCGGCCATGGCCGCCTTGCTAAGCGCTCACTGGTACCTTTGTTGCCTGATGCGGCAGACTTTCAGTACACCATTCGTTTGGTCTCAGAAATCACTGAATCAAACGGCTCGTCGTCGATGGCGTCGGTGTGCGGTGGTTCATTGGCCATGATGGATGCTGGCGTACCGGTTAAAGATCTGGTTGCTGGTGTGGCCATGGGTTTGATTTTGGATGCGGGCAAGTTTGCCGTGTTGACCGATATTCTGGGTGATGAAGATCACTTAGGAGATATGGATTTCAAAGTGGCAGGTACCGAACAAGGTATTACTGCTTTGCAAATGGATATCAAAATTCAGGGCATTACTAAAGAGATCATGCAGGTTGCTTTGGCGCAAGCCCGCGAAGGCCGTTTGCATATCTTGAGCAAAATGCGCGAAGCCACGCAAGGTGCACGCACAGAATTGTCAGCGTTTGCACCACGCATGCTCACCATGAAAATCAATCCTGAAAAAATTCGTGATGTAATCGGTAAGGGCGGTGCCACGATTCGTGCGCTAACCGAAGAAACCGGTTGCCAAATCGATATTTCGGATGATGGCACTATTGTTGTATCGAGCGCCGATCTTGATCGCGCGCACGAAGCACAGCGTCGTATTGCCGAACTCACTGCAGAAGTTGAAGTGGGGCAGGTGTACGAAGGTAGCGTATTGCGTCTGTTAGATTTTGGCGCCATCGTTCAGGTGTTGCCTGGCCGTGATGGTTTGTTGCATATCTCTGAAATCGCAAACTACCGCATCGCCAATATCAATGACGTTCTCAAAGTGGGTCAACCACTGCGCGTCAAAGTCATTGAGGCCGATGACAAAGGGCGTTTACGTTTGTCAGTGAAAGCTATTGGCGGTATTGAGCAGCAAACTGAAGGCGGCGCACCTGCGCCAACTGAAGCCCCCGCTGCCGAGCCCCAAGCGCCACAAGCTTAAGTACACTTAAGTCGCTGCAACAAACAAAACCCGCTACTAACGTTTAAGCGTTAGTAGCGGGTTTTTAATTGCACCAAACATTACCTTTTTTATAAATAAACTCACGATCACCTGTTGAAGGGTGATCGCAAGGGCGTATCAACGTAGACTATTCATCTGATTAACGAAAAATGGTCAAGGCAGCTGCAGCTGCGGTGTTCATTTGACTAATCAAGTAATAATCAATGGATTGCTGGTTATTGAACTGCTGCAACTTAGCCTGCAGGGCGGTCTGATCAATGTCTGTAATCGATGAGACCGTGTTTGCCAAATTGGTTGAAAGACTCAATGCCGCCGCCGCACTCGACTCTAAGCCTGTTTTGGTTGCAGCCATCGTTGACAGATGTGTGGATACCGTACCCAACGCTGTGGTGAGCGCATCAATGGCGGCTTGCGCAGTGGCCTGAGTCGTCACGGTCGAGGCGTTCACCCCTAAGGTCGTTGTTG
>JBAXLV010000199.1:0-5324 GCA_037134635.1 Alcaligenaceae bacterium | reverse complement strand
GCCGCGCAAACTGTTTTGTTCAAAACAGACGTTCTCGCTTTAACGTTTGACTTGCAAGGTGCCCAGCTGATTCGCACGGATCTGCTCGCATTTCCCTCCGTCGAAGATCCTGCCATTCCTTTTACGTTACTAGAGCGTGCCGCGGGCCGCACCTATGTCGTGCAATCTGGTCTCACTGGCGCACCTGCTGGCGCGATGTTCCCCACACACCTTGCGCCCTTCACGCTTGAGACTGATGCCCGCGAATTAACGGGTGATAGCTTGGTGATCAAGTTTGCCTCCACTTCTGGCGACGTCAAGCTTACAAAAACCTTCACACTAAAGCGTGGTCAATACGCAATTGATGTTCAACATCAAATTGAAAACCTTTCTGCCCAACCTGTATCCCCCTCAGTTTATTTACAAATTACCCGCGACGGTCATGACCCCGCGGGCACCAGTACCGCGCCCAGTTTTTTAAGTGGCCCAGCTAATTTTTTTGGTGCTGCACTTTATTCTGAACAAGAAAAGTTTCAGAAGGTCACTTTCGAAGAAATTGAGAAGCGTAAAGCAAGCCACATTAAACAGGCTGATAATGGTTGGTTCGCTTTAATTCAACATTATTTTGTGACTGCGTGGGTACCCCCTCAGGGCAAGTCGCGTAGTTACGAAATGACTGCGCTTGAGAAAAACCTTTATGCGCTTCGCAGCATCGAACCGGTTGGAACCATCGCCGCCAATGCAAACCTAACCATCACCTCTAAATTGTGGGTCGGGCCGCAAGATCAGTCGGCGCTTGAGGCGTTGGCGCCCGGCCTAGAGCTTGTCGTAGATTATGGTTTGCTAACTATTATTGCCAAACCCGTCTTTTCATTGATGACCTGGTTGTTTTCATTGCTAGGCAATTGGGGTTGGACGATTGTTGCGCTAACGGTCTTGATTAAGGCGGCCTTTTATCCCTTGTCGGCAGCCAGCTATCGCTCAATGGCAAAAATGAAAATGGTTGCGCCACGTCTGCAAGCGCTTAAAGAAAAGTTTGGTGATGATCGCCAAAAACTGAATACCGCAATGATGGAGATGTATCGCACCGAAAAAATCAATCCCCTCGGTGGTTGTTTGCCTATCGTGATTCAGATCCCCGTCTTTATTTCTTTATATTATGTTTTAGGTTCTAGCGTTGAGCTCAGAGGCGCTCCGTGGATTCTTTGGGTACATGATCTTGCAGTGCGTGATCCTTATTTCATTTTGCCTGCCATCATGATGGCGACCATGTTCTTGCAAATGCGCCTGAACCCAACACCACCCGATCCTGTTCAAGCAAAAGTCATGATGTTTATGCCTCTTGTCTTTGGTGGGATGATGTTCTTTTTCCCCTCTGGCCTGGTGCTCTACTGGTGCGTGAACAATATCTTATCGATCGCACAACAGTGGTACATCACCAAGAAGATGGCGGATCTTGCGACCGCAACCAAGCGTTAACCGCTCCGGTTGAATGGCCCACTCTGATCAGCAACCGATCGCCGCGATTGCAACCGCCCCGGGCAGGGGTGGCATTGGCGTTGTACGCGTCTCAGGGCCCCAGTTGGGGCCTTTTATCTATGCGGTGCTCGGGCGATCATTGCGCGCACGCCAGGCGACTTACTGTCGCTTTCCTGACGCCGCTGGCAACACCTTAGATCAGGGGATTGCTATATATTTTGAGGCACCCGCGTCATATACGGGCGAAGACATTCTTGAACTACAAGGACACGGTGGGCCTGCTGTCTTACAACAGGTGCTCAATCGTTGTTTGGCTGTTGGTGCAGCGTTTAATGTTCGGCTTGCAACGCCAGGTGAGTTTACCTTGCGTGCTTTTTTAAATGACAAAATCGACCTCGCACAAGCCGAAGCAATCGCGGACTTAATTGACGCCTCGTCTGAGACGGCCGCGCGTGCGGCAGCTGTTTCGATGAGTGGTGACTTTTCACGTCGCATCAATACGTTGTCAACGGCGATTGTGCAACTACGTTTATTAGTCGAGGCAACGCTCGATTTTCCTGAAGAAGAAATTGAGTTTCTTGAAAAATATCAGGCACACACCAGACTGAATCTTCTACAAGAAGAACTCTCAACAATCTTAACAACCTCCCGTCAGGGCGTTGTTCTACGAGAAGGTTTAAACGTTGTTTTAGCGGGCGAACCAAACGTTGGAAAATCAAGCTTATTAAACGCACTTTCAGGACAAGACCTCGCGATCGTGACAGATATTGCTGGAACAACGCGCGATAAAGTCAGCCAAGTGATTTTGCTCGATGGTGTTCCCATTACGATCACCGACACTGCGGGTCTACGCGACACCGTTGATACTATCGAGGCGATTGGTATTGAACGAACCTGGGCAGCGATTGAACAAGCCGATGTGATTTTGCATCTTACCGATTCACACACAAATCCTCTGGTGCTGGATCAACAAATACAAGCGCGACGAGCACCACAATCTGTCGTGCTACACGTGTGTAATAAGCTAGATTTGCATAAGGCGGTCTCAACAATGCCTGAACAGATGTTGGGCATTTCGGCTAAGACAGGACTTGGCCTTGATACGCTTCGAAAAAAACTGCTTGAATTTGCCGGTTGGAATCCCAGTCAAGAATCACCTTGGTTAGCACGCCAACGCCACGTAGATGCCTTGTTAGCCGCACAAGCACATCTTGCTCAAGCGTATGAGTATGCTTTGCAAAAAGATCTTGTATTAGATCTGTTTGCTGAAGAACTTCGTTTGGCACATGAGCAACTAGGTTTGATCACAGGACGGATGACGCCCGATGAGTTGCTTGGTGAAATATTTTCTAGGTTCTGTATTGGTAAGTAGCGTCTTCACTACTCAATTGTCCAACCGCCATCAACGGGCAAAACCGAGCCTGTAATATCTTTACCCGCTTCGCTACACAAAAATACAACAAAGCTTGCAACGCTTTTCATTGACACAAAACGACCTGTTGGATGTCGTGTTGAAATATAGTCTTTCTCAGCCTGCTCAAGGGTGATCCCGTCCCTTTTCGCAAAACCAGCAATACGTTCCAAAATCGGTGGCGTGGGTACTGTGCCAGGGCAGAGCGCGTTGCATGTGATTCCCTCTGTTGCAACATCCATTGCAATACTTCGAGTCAAGCCTATCAATGCGGTCTTTGTCGTAATGTAGCTAATCCGATTTGCTGTCGCAGTTAACCCGTAGACCGATGAAATATTAATGATGCGTCCCCAACCATTTTTTTTCATCGCTGGAATAGTCAGTCTTGCCGTATGAAAAGCTGACGAAAGATTGACGGCAATCGACTCATCCCACCTCTCTGTTTCAAGCGTATCGACGGCAGCAAAATTTCTAATCACTGCATTATTGATCACAATATCAATTGTTCCAAATTTCGCAAGCGCTTGAGAAATCATTTGTTCTATTTCTGGCACAACTGTCAGGTTTGCTCGACTATGCATTACACGTACACCGTATGTCGTCTCTAACATCGTCGCGGCAGCAACTACTTGTTCGAGTGGTTCCAGACCATGCAAAATAATATTTGCTTTTTGTTCAGCTAAAGCCTGAGCCATGGCATATCCTAAGCCAGAAATCGACCCAGTTATGAGTGCTGTTTTGTTGCGCAACATGTCAATCCTTTTTTTATCTATTTCGAAAATTGATCGTTGTGTTGTTTCTGCACATCAGTGCAATATTTAGTTACAAAAAATATCGTTGTGGATAACAAGGGCTAGGGTGTTGTGAACAAACTGTGCATGATTAAAGAACAAGTCGGCTTTTTCTGGCACAACAAAAACTTGTTCAACTCAATCCACAAAGTTAAACAGAGTTTATACACAAGTTAAAACACGGTTAAGTCGACTAGAACATAGAGAAAATTCTAGTTATACAACTTATCCACAGCCCTTCTTATCCAGTAGTTGTTATATATAAAAACAATTAAAGAGATAAAACAGCATTGCAAGAAAAGTACAAAAAACTGTTTTGCAAAAAAATTAAATTTATTATGAACAAGCGTGTTTAAATTAAACCTTCATCAATCGTTCAAGTGCGGCGTCAAGAGTGGTGGGCTCTTTAGCAAAGCAAAAACGAATGAGATTGTGATTGGATGTGGGGGCATCTGATCGCGCATAAAAAGCAGAAACAGGAATGACCGTCACGCCATACTCTTTGGTTAACCAGATAGCAAAATCGGCCTCTGATTGATCCGAAATTTCACTGTAATCTGCAAGCAAGAAAAAAGTGCCTGGGCTTGGTAATACTTTGAATCGTGTTTGTTTTAAACCTGTCGTAAGGTGATCGCGCTTTGCTTGATAAAAAGAAGGCAAATCCAGATATGTCGAGGGGTCGGCGGTATAGCTTGCTAACGCGTGTTGAAATGGAGATGGAACGGTAAACACCATAAACTGATGCACCTTTCGAAGTTCGGTCGTCATGGCTTTAGGGGCACAGCAGTAACCAATTTTCCAGCCAGTGGTGTGTGTTGTTTTACCAAAAGAAGAAATCACGAAACAACGAGCCGCCAGTGCTGGACGCATAGCCAAGCTAAGGTGTTTCACACCATCAAAAATGATGTGTTCATAGACCTCATCAGAAAGGATCATTAGGTCATTAGCAACAACTAAACGCTCGAGCGCATCGAGGTCTTGCTCTTGGATGACGGCACCTGTTGGGTTATGTGGAAAGTTAACAATGAGTAGTCTGGTATTTTTAGTAATGGCTGCTTGTACTAGAGACCAGTCGACGCAATAGTAAGGATTGGTGACACTGGGTGGTGTCATTTGAACACCGATCGGCGTGGCTCCAGCAAGTCGAATAGCGGGTACGTAACAGTCATAGCAAGGCTCTAAAACGATGACTTCATCACCCGTACCAACACAGGCAAGAATGCTTGCCATGATGGCTTGTGTTGCGCCGCTGGTGATGGTGATTTCGGTGTCTGGGTCATAACGACGCCCATAAAGAGCAGTAACTTTTTCGGCAATGACCTCACGTAACGCGGGAACACCCGCCATTGCTGGATATTGGTTAAATCCCTGCTCCATCGCTCTCGAGACCAGGGACCGTAGTTTTTGATCCGTATTAAAGTCAGGAAAGCCCTGACCTAAGTTAATAGACTGATGCTCAAGCGCCATTTTGCTCATGGTTGTGAAAATGGTGGCGCCAACGTCAGGCAACTTTGAATGGATATGCATAGTGGTTGATTAACCGAGGATTTGATTTATCTGAAGATAATACGCATTTTTAACAAAGTACTGTTGCGCGCGTGAATGATCACAGGTGTTGAGAGGTAAATAAAAAAAGAAAGATAGTAAAAAAATATTTAGCAAAC